>JAESUN010000294.1 GCA_016763045.1 Opitutaceae bacterium
GTTATAAATGTTAACGGGACAGCAGTGACACAAGATATACAAATGAAGTAAATCGAGTAGCTATCATGATATGTAGAAAGGACTCGAAATACAGTTCGTTCAGATACCCGCGTTAAGAACCAAAAGCCGCTATTTAAAACACCAAATGCGTGATAAGGTTAATAACGTAAACGCCGCAGCAGTCGAACTGCGGCGAAAATACGACAATAAAATTACTTGTTTGCTTAATTAACAAAGGAGGGCCGATATGCAGTATTTAACGGAACTAGAAGCCACTATTAACGACATGGTACATCCTGGGCGCGGCATTCTTGCCGCCGATGAAAGCTCTCCCACTATTGCCAAACGATTCAAGGTTATTAATACAGAGTCCACCGAGAAAACTAGACGTGCATGGCGTAGCCTACTGGTAACAACACCCGGCCTGGGCGAATATATCAGTGGCATTATTTTATTCGAAGAAACCCTCTGTCAGAAAGCTGATGACAGCATAATGGTGCCGCAAGCGGCCTGGGCACAAAAAATCGTCTCTGGTATTAAGGTGGATAAAGGCAAGATTCCGTTGGCGCTATCTCCCGGCGATTTAATTACTGAAGGCCTAGATGGGCTCGCCGAACGTCTGCGCGACTATAAACAACAGGGCGCACGATTCGCCAAATGGCGTGAAGTCTACAGCATTGAACAACACGTCCCCAGCCAACACGCTATTGAAGCCAATGCTGAAGTGTTGGCGCGCTATGCCGCCGTATGTCAGCAGGAAGGGCTCGTTCCAATCGTTGAGCCAGAAGTTTTGATGGATGGTGAGCATGATATAGACCGTCATGCGGCAGCAACCGAAGCGGTACAACAAGCCGTCTTTAGTGCCTTACATCGTCACCACGTCATTCTTGAGTTGATGATTCTTAAACCGAATATGATTTTACCCGGTAAATCGTGTCGTCAAGCCGAACCCGACGAAGTAGCAACGGCTACCTTAAAAACACTACGCCACACCGTACCGGTAGCGGTGCCCAGTATCAATTTCCTCTCTGGCGGACAAGAACCTGAAGAAGCTACCGCTAATCTTAACGCAATAAACCAACAGTCGACTGATGAGCCCTGGCAACTGAGTATTTCTTTTGGCCGCGCCTTGCAACAGACTGCTTTGCAGGTCTGGCTTGGCAAACCTGAGAACGTAACAGACGCACAAAAAGCTCTGTTAAAACGCGCTTACCTTAATCATAAAGCGATGCAGGGACAGTATCAAACTAGCATGGAATGAAATTGATTAAAACCCAAAGCAGATATTCTGATAATGGGCACAAGCTAGCCGTGGCAAAAAAATTGGGCTGAACTCAAGCTAAGAAGTTAAATTGATGCTGGCTGTTTGTTGTGTAACCTGCAAGGCGCCGTGGAGATTAACTTTATCTTGCATGATTAGCTTAATTGTTATTTTTTTCATATTAGATGACATAAGGCCTTTATTTATAAAGGCATCAGTAAAGCGCCGACCCATTATTTTATCTTTAATTTTTGGTGCAATTCCGCCAGCTATATAAAGTATACCTATTGGGTAGTACTGTAATGCCGTATTACCCGCCGCTGCGCCGTATATATCAATAAACATCTCCAGCGTTTTTTGACACAGAAAATCGTTATCTATAAGTGCATTTTCAGTAATCACCTGAGCTGAATCGTTTTCTTGCATCGCTTTATTGATTGTAGAAGACTCGGCCAAACCAATAACTTCATGTAAAAAATGGTATATCGTAACTAGGCCTCGACCTGATAAAAGCATTTCTAGGCTCACATGTGAATGTTTCTTTTGCAACCAGGCTAACAATTTGTTTTGCTGAATATTTTCTGGCGCAAAACCAACGTGTCCGGCTTCGCTCGAATACGCTTGATAATGATCATTCAGCCACACCAGATGCGCAACACCAAACCCCGTACCAGCCGCAATGATGACTGCGTCATGATTTAGTAATGCTCCATCATGAGCAACTCCCTGTTGCAACATTAAGATATCAGTATCTTGTAATTCTGAAATGCCATAAGCAGCAGCGACTAAATCATTTATTAATTTTACTCGAGGGGTGCGTAAGCGTTGACTTAACTGTTGCTCACTAATTACCCATGGAAGGTTGGTTACAGTGGCTGCACCACATTCCACTGGCCCAGCAATAGCAAAACAAGCGGCATCTATAGGTGCTGCAATGCCATGCTCGGAAAAAAATCTGTCAATAAGCTGAATTAGGCCGTTAAAGTCAGCACTAGAATAATTTTTTTCAGCCACAATATTACTATGACTCGCATCGAATTCCGCAAAAATTAATCGAGCATTTGTACCACCAATATCACCGGATAAAATTTGCATTACTGGATCGGTCACTTTGGTCATTTTTCACCTTTTTGCTCAGGCCGCTGACGCTTGTAATGATTAATTAGTCCATTAGTCGAGCTGTCGTGTGATTTGATTTGTTTTGCATCGTTTAATTCATGCAAAATATTTTTCGCTAGGCGCTTCCCAAACTCAACGCCCCATTGATCGAAAGAGTTTATGTTCCATATAACACCCTGAACAAATATCTTGTGTTCATAGAGTGCAATAATGGCACCCAACGTTTTGGCATTCAGGGTATTGAACAGCAACGTACTAGTGGGTCGGTTACCAGGAAATATCAGATAAGGCACAAGCTGTTTTATTTGTTCCTCGCCTAGCCCTTTGGCTTTTAACGCCTCATATACTTCTTCTTCAGTTTTTCCGCGCATCAACGCTTCAGTCTGTGCGAAAACATTCGACATTAATACACGATGATGTTTTTCGATAGAATTAAAATCATAAATCGGGGCAGGAATATCAGCCGGCACCAGCTTAGTGCCCTGGTGTAATAACTGGAAAAAGGCGTGTTGAGCCTCGACACAAATCCCGCCGAAAACTACTGGTCCGGTGGTATAGTCCACCTCGTACCCTTGTCGATCAACATACTTGCCATTACTTTCCATATCTATCTGTTGCAAGTAATCGGGAAAACGATGCAAATGCTCATCATATGGCAACACTGCCATGCTTTGTACCTCGAAAAAATTATTGTACCAAATCCCTAATAGAGCCATCAAAACGGGAATATTCTTTTCCAGCGGGGTATGCCTAAAGTGTTGATCGACTTCATAAGCACCCGCTAGCAATTCATCGAAGTGCTCAGAGCCAATGGCGATAATAATTGGCAGACCAATTGATGACCATAGCGAATAGCGGCCGCCAACCCAGCTCCATATTTTGAAAATATTTTCCTCGGCAATACCAAACTCTTTTGCCAATTTAACATTTGATGTAACCGCAGAAAAATGGCGATCTATATACTCCTGGTTACCTAGTTCATTGACGTGCCAATTGCGTGCGGTTTCTGCATTAACCAGAGTTTCTTGTGTCGTAAACGATTTTGAAGAAATTATAAAAAAAGTTGTTTCTGGATTCAGATATTCCAGCGTGTCATTAATATGGTTTTCATCAATGTTTGAAATAAAATGCACGTTAAGGTCATGTAACGCATAGGGTTTTAAAGCTTCTGTTGCCATTAACGGCCCAAGGCATGAGCCACCGATACCAATATTAACTACATCTGTAATGGCCTGATTGGTAGCGCCACGCCATTTTTTCGTTCTGATGTTTTCGGCCAGTTGTTTTGCGCGTTCCCGCTCTTCCCTAATGTCCGCCAGAATATTGGCACCATCAACAATAAGCGGTTGATTGCCCTGATCCCTCAGCGCGGTATGCATAGCCGCGCGATGTTCAGTATGATTGATCTGCTCTCCTACAAACATTTTTTCAATCCAGGCGGGCACATCGGCTTCATTAGTCAGCTGTAATAATAATGTTACCGTCTCATCATTGATGCGGTTTTTTGAGTAATCAAAAAGAATGTCGTTTAGTTGCAGTGAATACTTATCAAACCTTTTTTTATCGCGATCAAACATATCACGCATATGAACATGCTTGATAACGTCATAATGTTTTATCAATCTTAGCCACGCTTTTGACCGTGTTAGTTTAGACACTATGTTGCCCGCCCCTGACTATTTTACATACACCTACATGATGACATCTTTTGGCTCTTGCATTAGAGTTAATGCCTGAAAGTTGTTATATTTCCTAGTGTAGTAAAAAATAACCCCATGAATATCGTATTAATTTATGAATATAATCAGCATAGTTACCACACCCTACAGCGATCAAAAGCCAGGCACTTCTGGGCTTCGTAAAAAAGTAACCGTTTTCCAGCAACCACATTATTTGGAGAACTTTGTTCAGTCCATTTTCAATGTAGTGCCTGAGCTAAAAAACCATTTATTAATCCTTGGTGGAGATGGCCGTTTTTATAATGCTCGAGCCTTGCAGACTATTTTGAAAATTGCAGCGGCTAATGGTATTAAACGAGTGATGGTAGGTGAGCAGGGTTTACTCTCCACGCCTGCCGTTTCGTGCCTGATACGAAAATATCACGCAGCTGGTGGTATTATTCTGTCTGCCAGTCACAACCCCGGCGGCGTTAATGGTGATTTTGGTATCAAATTCAATAGCGCAAATGGCGGCCCCGCCCCGACCTCATTAACCAATAAAATTTATGACATAAGTAAAAACATCAAGACATACCAGATAGCCGAAACTGGAGATATTTCCCTCGATACACAGCAAAGCAGTTATCTGGGTGACATGCGAGTTGATGTCATCAATTCGGTAAATGACTACGCAAACCTGATGCAGCAATTGTTTGATTTTTCAACCATTAAAACTCTCTTCACTTCCAGGGCATTCTCCATGTGTTTTGATGCCATGCATGCGGTCACCGGCCCTTATGCAAAAGAGATTTTTGAGAATCGCCTGTCGGCCAACATCGACGCTGTAATCAATGGCGTACCGTTAGAAGATTTCGGTGGCACACACCCTGATCCAAATCTGGCACATACCAGTGAACTCATCGCACGATTAAATACCGGTATAAATGCAGCAGAATTTGGCGCCGCTTCGGATGGGGATGGGGATCGTAATATGATTCTCGGACGAAACTTCTTTGTTAATCCCAGTGACAGTCTTGCCATTATGACGGCTAATGCGCACCTTTTACCGGGTTATTCACAGGGGCTACGTGGTGCAGCCCGTTCTTTACCGACCAGTCGCGCTGTAGACAAGGTGTCAGAAGAAATAGGTATCGATTGCTATGAAACCCCAACGGGTTGGAAGTACTTTGGTAACCTACTCGATGACAAGCGCATTACTTTATGTGGAGAAGAAAGCTTTGGTTCCGGCTCAGATCATATTCGAGAAAAAGATGGTATATGGGCAGTGCTTTTCTGGTTAAATTTGATCGCCATTAAGCAACAATCGGTGGAAGAAATTACCCGTTCGCACTGGAAGCGCTATGGTCGTCATTACTACACGCGACATGACTACGAAGCAATCAATAGCGATACGGCAGAAACTCTAGTGCAGAACCTGAGAAATCAGACGAGCTCATTGATAGGAAATCAATACGGTAACTACAAAGTATTACTGTGTGATGACTTTAGTTACACCGATCCAGTCGATAATAGTCTGACAGAAAAACTAGGCATCAGAGTTATATTTGAAGATGAATCGCGCATTATTTTCAGGTTGTCCGGCACCGGTACCGAAGGTTCGACACTTCGTATTTATATTGAAAAATACGTGCGTGATCCAGCACTCCATGAGAGGGCAACACAAACAGTGCTAGCAGAGTTAATTACTATCGCTAACACCATCGCCGACATCGAAAACCATTTTGGACGCAGTCATCCAGATGCCATCACTTGATACTTAAGGTGTGTTAGCAAAAGCATCATTCAGTATTTAGTTTCCAGATGTCTTTATTATATTCCTGCATCGTTCTATCGGTTGAGAAATAACCGCTGCACGCGGTGTTATACATACTCATTTTTACCCAGGCCGCACGATCTCTATATGCCTGAGACACTTCTTGCTGTGCATTAATATAACTTCTGAAATCAACCAGTGTTAGCCAAGGGTCGTCTGAATTCAGTAATGAGGCAATGATGTCATCAAATATACCCCTCTCAAATGGGTTAAAATAACCGCACTGCAGCAGGTGCAATACACGTTTAAGATCTTCATCTTCATCAACCAATTTTTCAGGTTGATAATTTTTCCGTTGGCTTTCTACTTCGTCAGCTTTTAAACCAAATAGAAAGAAATTTTCACTGCCAACCGCGTTAAGTATCTCAATATTGGCACCGTCGTAGGTGCCTATTGTAATAGCGCCATTCATCATTAGTTTCATGTTACCGGTACCCGAGGCTTCTTTACCCGCTGTTGAAATTTGTTCCGACAAATCCGTACCCGGACAAATTATTTCCATTTTGGATACACCATAATTTGGGACAAAGGCCAGTTTTAACTTAGTCCCGACGTCAGGATCATTATTAACAACGCCAGCAACATTACTAATTAATTTAATAATCAATTTTGCTAGAGAATATCCAGGAGCAGCCTTACCGCCGATCAATACACAGCGGTTTGCCCAGTTGTCGACATCACCTCGTTTGATACGGTCATACAGATGAATAACGTGCAACACATTTAATAACTGTCTTTTATATTCATGAATTCTTTTTACCTGTACATCGAACAGTGAGCTCGTATCAAAATCAACGTGACATTCTGTTTTAATCAAATCGGCTAATTTCTTTTTATTTTCAACTTTTACGTCAAACCAACGTGCAGAAAAATTTTTATCGTCGAAGTATTTTTTTAATTGTTCAATTTTCGCTAGGTCAGCAACCCAGTCATTCCCTATTTTTTCCGAGATAAGCTCAGTCAATAAAGGGTTTGAATAGGCTAACCAGCGTCGAGGCGTCACCCCATTGGTTTTATTATTAAA
>JAESUN010000295.1 GCA_016763045.1 Opitutaceae bacterium
CATTATGAGTTCGAAGAATATCAGCCAACCACGAGATATGCTGACTTCCAAGACTATCCAAAATGGAAACAAGCAATTCGTTTGGAACAAAACCACGAATGCGTTTCATAAAACCCACTTCCTTTGAAAATAATCCCAGCGCCCCCGCCTATAAGGCGTTTAAGGCCTTCTTTTCCACAGGAAGGACAAGATGTTAAAGAATCATCTTTCATCGACTGAAAAGCGTCGAAGGCATGATCGCATAAACGACAAATATATTCGTATGTTGGCATAAGCGTCTGTTTTAGAACCGTGATTAGACTTCTCTTGTTCCGTTAGTAGATATCTCTAATTCCTTGAAAACGGTTGCGTAAAAATAAAAAAGAAGTGATCCGCCAATAAAAAAAGCGAAAGGCAATAGAGGAAACCCAACCAGCAAAAACCCAAGAAAAGCGAGCGTCGGTAGCAATAATTGAAATTTTGAAGCCTCTATCATCCGAATTAATATCGGCAATTGAAACGTATCCTGAAAATTCTCTTGTCTTTGAAAGAGATATAATCCGGCTCCAACAAAGGGCCAAACTAATATAAAGAACGGAATAAGAGGAAGATACGAAAGCGGAGAAGGGATCCAAAAGAGGAGTCTAGACAGCAAAAAACCAACCAATAATGGAAGAAAACCCAAAATGAAGAAAATGACAAAGCAACGTAATCCATCGACAAAAAGAACTTTCCAATCATTCCAACCAGGTAGAGAGAAGGATTCTCCTTTCCGGGCCATACTAGCCATTCGGTAAAAATACCCTAACACCACCAGATTAATAACAGGTAAGCACATCAAAATACCCCCCATGAGAATCTTCACAAACCACGATGGGTCTGAAAATATACGTTTCGATACTTGCTCCAGTGTTATCATTGGGAAAATCTTCTAAGAATCATGAATACGGAAATTAGCACTGACGGTAAAAACTTCAAAACAAAACTGTCCTCCTACCAAGAGGCTATTGAAGAGGCCATTGATCGCCTGCTTCCTGCTGCAACAACAGCCCCAACCCGTATTCACGAAGCTATGCGTTATAGTATGCAAGCTGGTGGGAAACGCCTTCGACCCGTATTAGTGATGGCCACAGCAGAATTTCTCAGCGCAAAAAACGAGACGACACCAGCTGCCGTAGCCATCGAATGCATTCACACTTATTCCCTCATCCATGATGATCTTCCTGCCATGGATAATGGAGATCTCCGAAGAGGCATGCCTACCTCTCACATCCAATTCGACGAAGCAACCGCAATACTCGCAGGAGATGCTCTCCTAACATACGCGTTTACCCTCCTAAGTACCGCCTATAATGCAGAACTTGGCTTAAAACTCATCCGAGAGCTCTCTCACGCCTCTGGAAGCGAACATCTAATAGGAGGACAAATGGAGGACATCCTATCAGAAAACACCGAAGCAACGCCGAAACAACTCGAGTTTATCCACCAAAACAAAACAGCTGCTTTGCTTACGAGTGCTCTCGTCATGGGAGCTATTCTTGCCAACGCGAACAAAGCAACTATCGCGACAATCCGCGAAATAGGGAGAAACCTTGGACTCGCCTTCCAAATCATTGACGATATTCTCGACGCAACAAGTACCACTGAAAACCTAGGAAAAAATGCCGGTTCGGACGCAACAGCCCATAAGAATACTTATGTCACCCTATTCGGACTCCAAGCGGCCCGTGAAAAGGCCCACACACACACAAAGAAGGCGAAAGAGCTCTGCCAAACCTTGACAGGGCAAACATCATTTCTCAGCGAGCTGATCATTCATCTCGAAAATCGAATCAATTAGTCCTTCTTCAAAAAAAAGCCCGCAGTCAATCGACCACGGGCTCTAAAATTGTAAAGAAGAACAGATCAATCTTGATCGATCGCGACCTTAACCAGATCGATAAAGGAATTACTTTCTAGAGCAGCGCCTCCAATCAAACCGCCATCAATGTCTTCTTGAGCAAGAAGTTCTCTTGCATTGCTCGCTTTCATCGAACCTCCATAAAGGATCCGAATCTTATCGGCGTGAGCACTATCATAAAGCTCAGCTAAAGTTTGACGAATAAAGGCATGCACGACCTGTGCTTCCTCTGGAGTCGCCACCTTTCCTGTCCCAATGGCCCAAACAGGCTCATAAGCAATCACAACAGATCCAGTCTGTTCTGCTGAAACACCTACTAACCCATCAACGAGTTGAGTCTTCACCACATCGAGAGTCTTCTCAGCCTCACGTTCTTCCAACGTTTCGCCAACACAAAGGATCGGGCGCAGTTGATTCTCAAGAGCCACCTTTACTTTTTGATTAACAAAATTATCTGTTTCATCAAAGTAAGCACGACGCTCACTGTGCCCTAAAATGACATAACTGGAAAAGTGGTTTCTCAACATCTCAGCCGAGATCTCTCCAGTGTATGCGCCACTGACTGCAGGGTGCATATTCTGTCCGCCCAGTTTGATGTTCGAACCTTCAAGAACCTTTGAAACGCTTTCTAAGAGGGTAAAGGGAGGACAAACAACAACCTCTACCTCTGCCTGCTGTCCCACTGCCAGGACGATATCCTTGGCCAATTCAGCGCCCTCTTCCGAGGTCTTATTCATCTTCCAGTTTCCTGCTATTACATATTTACGACTCATACTTATTTGTGTGTAAAATATTCAACTATCTAACGCTACGACTCCTGGAAGATCTTTACCTTCCAGTAATTCCAAACTCGCCCCTCCGCCCGTACTGATAAAAGTCATTTGATCTGCAAGTCCTGCCTGCTTAACCGCTTTCACAGAATCTCCTCCGCCAACAATCGATAGAGCTTCCTTATTTCCTGCAACAGCCTGGGCAATCGCAAATGTGCCTTTACTGCAGGCTTCTATTTCAAAGACACCCATCGGTCCATTCCATAGAATGGTTTTAGCAGACGAAATTTCCTTCGCAAAAAGCGCCACCGTCTTGGGACCAATATCGACGCCTTCCCATTCCTCTGCGATATCTCCACTCTCCGATGTTTCCCTTGTATTGCCCACCGTCTTTGCTCCAAAATCTAGTTCATCGACGATCAGATTATCTACTGGTAAGAGAAACTTGACCCCCTTTTCTTCGGCCTTCTTCAAAGCAGCCCTAGCAATCTCAATCTTGTTCGGTTCACTCAAACTCTTCCCAATGGCACGCCCTTGCGCCAAAGCAAAAGTATAAGCCATCGCTCCACCAATTAAAATGGTATCCGCCTTCTCCAAGAGACGATTGATCACGGTGATTTTATCACTTACTTTAGCTCCACCTAAAATAACAACA
>JAESUN010000296.1 GCA_016763045.1 Opitutaceae bacterium
CTTTATGGTCGATCTGGGGCGCACTGTTTTCTCTCTCTCGATGCTGAAACGAACCATCCGTATTCTCCACCGATTGAAGATGAATCAGCTACATGTTCACCTTTATGATGACGAACTTTGTGGACTACGTTTTGACGGATTTCCTTTCGGAAAAGATAACCCCTATGCATTATCAATGGATGATATTTCTGAGCTCATCCATTATGCTCATGAGTATCATATAGAAATCATTCCTGAGCTGGAAGCATGGGGGCATGTGGGATCCCTCGTTTACCACCACAAAGAGCTGCGTGGAGGAGACGGCATGTACAATGGCTCTTCTTTTCTCGTTTGTAAAGAAATGTTCACCTTGATGAGAAGCCTCATTCCACAAGTGGTACAGATCATGCCCGATAAGACCACGATTCATCTAGGACTCGACGAAGCCAATTGGTTCCTTGGGCCCGATATGCCCGAGGACTACAGCCCCTCTGATATGGTGGAGCGCTATTACAATATTCTTCAAGAAATCGGCAAAGAACAGGGCAAAGACCTTACCCTTAGACTATGGGCAGATCATGCAGGACGCCCCATCCCCAAACACATTCAGCACAATATCATCATTGAGCCCTGGCAATATTGGCAGTCCAATTACCAAAGCATCGACAACTCCATCACAAAATATTCGGGAGAAGAAAAAATGCGCTGGATGGCTGGTGCGGGAATCAGCTCTGGACAATACCGTGGCGCCTATCATGCCACTCGATATTGGTGCCAGCAGGCGGCCCAAAGTCCCAACGTAGATGGCATCAACATTACCTTCTGGTGCACAAATGATCTGGAGGGTAAATTCATCGGGTTATTTGCAGGCGCTTATTACACATGGAATCCCTCCCCTCCCACCGGCTTTTCAGAAATCGAAAACTATGAAGACTACGAACTAAAAGTCTTCCCTATCATGATATGGTGGCAGAATAAATTCAGGGATGGAAATCCTGATCAGCTACGGAAAGATCGAGGGCCGCTGGTCCACATTGGCTACTACCTTTGGGGAGAAAAACATGGCCAACCAGTTTCTCCCGAAGGCCCCGAAGCAAAAACCCTTTCGGGCATGATTTCATCAACGAATAAATGTTTAGCCTTTCACCCCACCTCTTCCGTTTTTAAATTAAAAAGCTCAGCTTAATATTTATCGGTTTACTCCCTCCTATGAACCCATTCCAAAAAATCCCTTATCTAAATTTATTATTTCCTCCAGAAGGAATGATCCGGCCTTTACAAGGCATAAGGCTCTTTGACCTAGCAAAACAAATCCAAGGAAACATTCTAGAAATTGGTAGTTGGGTAGGAAAATCAACCACCTATATCGCCAACGGAGTACGACTAAACCCAAACAAGCCACCTTTTTACACTGTCGACAATTACTTCACCAACACAGAGGAATGGGAGTCTTTTTACGGAGAAAGTCTCAACGATAATCCAGAATGGGCACGAAATATTTATTTAAAACATATCGAACGAAAAGGCGGTGTTATCGAATCCCTTCGCGAAAACTTAGCTGACCGCGACCTACTGCACCTGGTAAAAATCCTCAAAGGTGATTTCCTCTCTTTTGAGTTCCCCAAAAAGTTTGAACTCATTTTTTGCGATGCCTCTCATGATGCCTCTGAGGTAAAACGAAACCTTCCTAAAATCATCTCTCTTTTGGAACCAGAGGGTATTCTTGTTTGCGACGACTTTCGATATCCTGATATGTTTGATGCCTTGGATGAAATACACCGCTTCAAACATATTTACACTCATCGTTACATGATCTTTGCTACTAACCGAAAGCTGACCCATCGACTCGAAAACCAAAGTTTCCTCGGATGTAAGCGCTACAGATAACATTCCCAAAAGAGACAACCTCATGCCGACTAACAAAACTCTCAAAGTTGCAACCTGCCAATTTGCAGTCGGCTCAGACATCCAACGAAACTCCCGCCAAATACAAAAACAGATCCTCTCGGCTCAAGTCCTTGGAGCTGAAGTCGTTCACTTTTCCGAATGCGCTCTGGGAGGTTATGCGGGCGTCGCCTTTACATCGTGGAAAAAATACGACTGGGACACCCTACACCACGAAACAGAGAAAATCTGCCAGCTGGCCAAAAAAACCAAACTCTGGATAATACTGGGAAGCAATCACCGCCTCACTGGATCACATCTTCCTCACAACTCACTCTACGTCATCAGCCCCAAAGGTGAAATAGTGGAACGATATGATAAACGATTCTGCACCGAAGATGATCTGAAATATTACACTTCTGGAAATCATTTTCCTGTCGTCAAAATCAAAGGAGTCCTCTGTGGATTACTCATTTGCTACGACCTGAGATTTCCTGAATTGTACCGAGCCTACCAAAAACTTGGTGTCCGATGTATTTTTGATTCCTTCCACAATGCACGAAAAGAAGGCCCCACCATCCATACCACCATCATGAGGCCATCCCTGCAAGCACATGCCTCCGCCAACTATATGTGGATCAGCGCCCCCAACTCCTCTGGCTATTATCAACTCTGGCAGTCTGTGTTCATCCTTCCAAATGGAGTCATCGCAAAATCACTTACACGACACAAAGCGGGTGTAATGGTTAACACCATCGACCTCGATGAATCCTTCTACGACGCCTCTGCTCCTTTCCGCAAAGATGCCATAAAAGGAAAACTCTATAGCGGAAAATTAGTTCGCGACAAACGCAGCCGCGACAAAACGATTTATTAAAAAAAACCAATGGCCCAGATCACCCCTCGCCCCTTACAACGCCTCACCCCACTTGACGATTCAGTGGAAATCATCATAGCAGCAGCCGATAACCCTGAAGGTATTTCAGCTGCCAATGAGCTGCACGAGGCCCTTCGAAATCTAGGAGCCAATTCTAGAGTCGAAGAAAACCCATCCTTCGACATTCTTACGGCACCCCAAGGGCCTGTTTTTCTAATAGGAAACCTCAGCGACAGTAGTTGTGTCAGAGAGCTATACTTCCGTTTTTTCTGCTCTACAGATTGCACCTACCCGGGACCCAAAGGCTACGAAGTCCGTACACTGATGGATCCTCTCGGAACCGGTCATAACATCATCCACATCGGATACTCCGATACAGAAGGACTCAAAAAAAGTTTGGCTTATCTGCTCCACGTAATGGAAAATCCATTACCTTTTCTTTCAAAAATAAAAGCGACCCAAATACCACTTCCGGATCATTACGCTGAAATGATCCGAAAGAAACAACTCCCCGATAAGCAGGAACTGGAGTGGGAAGTCGAAAGCCATGATGGCTACACCCACAAAGGATTTCTGGCTTACTTAACAGGAGAACCTGATCTACTGGAATCTTCGGAGGAGGTCTGGAGAGCCATACTTCGTTATGGCGTCCCCGATGGGGATTTCAACATAAGGGATCTCCACCTAAGAATGTCCCACATTATTGCTTCATATCGCCTATTGGAATGCGTTGGTATGATTGCAGAAGACCTGCGCCAGCCCTTTCTCCAATTTATTATAAA
>JAESUN010000297.1 GCA_016763045.1 Opitutaceae bacterium
GAACCGACATCTGCCGAAGAATGGAAAAAGCTCCCTGGCATTGGCCCCTATACAGCCGCAGCCATCACCAGTATCTCCTTTGGCACGGCGGAAGCCTGTGTGGATGGCAATGTCATCCGTATCCTAGCCCGCCTAACGGCCGATCAAACCGTCTTCAAGAACAGTGCCGCTGCCATCAAGAAGTATACTCCTCCGGCTGAAGCACTTCTCTACTCCCCTGATCCGGGTATGCACAACCAGGCGATGATGGAGTTGGGCGCCACTCTTTGCACCAAAGGAGCCCCTCTGTGCACCGTCTGCCCTGTGCTCCCCCTCTGCAAAGGAGCTCGAAAAGGAGATGTCTCCAGCATGCCACACCTTGAACGACCCAAAACACAAAAGGTAGCCATCGACAGAGTCTGGATCATCCAGAACGGAAAAATTCTCTTTTATCGAATCCCCGACAATGCCAAGCGGATGGCAAGGCAACACGAACTGCCCACTCCGGAGCAAGCAGGCGTCTCACCAGACACTCTCAAAAAAATAAAGCCCCTCATCCGGAAACGCTCCATCACTCGCTACCAGATCACAGAGTCTATTTACCTTCTTCCTGAGAAAGCATCCGCTCAAGAAAAGGAGCAACGGGACTCGGAATGTCTTTGGGTTTCCTTGCATAAGATCGAAGAAATCACCCTTTCCGGTCCACATCGACGCTGGGTGACGGAGCTACTGCAAAAAACCTGATCAAAGATCTTTAATTAAGTCCTCAAGGAAGTCACGTGATTCGAGGACTTCCTCTTTTTTCAACCGTGGGCTCAATTCAATAGTCAAACGCTGGCCCGGCTGGAAAAAACGCCTAACCATATGAAAATCAATGCTCCCACTTCCCAGGGGTTGATGATCCTTTCCTTTCCTCACGTCGTGAAGGTGGAAACCTGCGAGATTTTCCGCATTTTTTTCCAGTAATTCTTCGTGCCAGAGAATACCCAACTCTTCTTTCAAGTGAGCATGCCCCGCATCGTGCCAATAGCGAGCCATCGGAGGGCCCGAAAGGTTGTTCAGCAATGAAGGAAAATCCTCATCAAGAGGCAATTCATCCAGTCGCTCACGGTTTTCACATCCCAAGATGACTCCATTTTGTTCAGCGAGAACAAGAATAGACTCGAGACTGGACTTAACCGTTTCCCAATAAGGTCCCATCTGCTTACGCAATTTTTCAAACATCCCTTCTCGGATCTTAAGGAATTGCTCATCCTCGTCCACATCTAGGCACTTTTGTTTGCGAACATAGCTGGAAAGTTTCCGTGTTGGGTTAGCCAACGGAAACTGGACATTGCCCAAATGAATAACCATCAAGCCCGCACCTACCTGCTGCGCAAAATCAAGACTGCGACAAGTGTAACTGTACCACTGGTCATGCTCCCTCTTTTTCTGGGCAGAGGGCATGAATATATTGGGAGCCGCATGTGTTACCCCCGGAGGTAACGGACAAAAATTATGAACAGATGTGACCTTAACAATATTTTCGTCCAATGCCCTCAAAATACCGGGCACAAGTGAAAGACGGATACCATGGCTTAGCTCTATATTTGAAAAACCCAGGTCTGCAATCTCACGAATCATCTCATACCCATCCGTGTGACGGGATGAGTTCCAACAACTAGATAAGGAGATGATTAAATCCATGGAATCTCTTAAACCAACGTAATTACCCAAAAAAAAGATCTTTCCGTGTCAGATGGCAACGGAAAGATCTAGAGATAATTTTTAAGGCCTGGCAAGCAGGACCACTATCGATGACTATTTGTCGTAACGAGCACGTAACATACAAGTGAAAGCCATCACTTTGTTTTTGCGGCGACGAACCTCACTAGGTTTCTCAAAGTATCGCTTTGCACGGACATCTTTGATGATGCCTTCACGGTCCAGCTTTTTCTTCAAACGGCGGAGAGCACGCTCTACTGGTTCGCTTTTTCGGATATTTATCTCGATTGACATAGGTTATGTATCTGTGGAAAACGGACAAAATCGTCCTCTGACATACATAAGGTCAACCTTTTTCGATACAACCTTTCCAGAAAATCAGTTTTTTTAGCTCTCCGAGGGTATTTCGAGGCAAAAAGACCGTTTTTAAAGGGAAAATCAGAGATCGCCGAAAAGGCAGAAAGGTTCTCTCAAAATGAGAAAAACGACTATCTGAGACCTAAAGACAATTTGCTATTGAAACTAGACGCCAGCGGATTTGTTCTAAAGAGGTGCCTGCCTCAAATTCGGAATTTGTTCATCTTCATGTTCACACGGACTACAGCCTGCTGGACGGCTGCAGTAAAATAAGTCGATTGGTTGGCAGAGCGAAAGAACTCGGAATGCCAGCGATTTCCATGACTGATCATGGCAATCTCTTTGGGGCGATCGAATTCTACCGAGCCGCCAAGAAAGCAGACATCAAACCTCTCATTGGTTGTGAAATCTATCTCGTGCATGATCATATGATGCACGAAAGGCCTAAGAGAGAGAGAAAACGTTCGGATGATATCGATGATCTGCCCGAGGGAGAACAACCACAACCCTCCGACTTCCCCAAACATCAGATCCACCACAAGGGCCTCATCGCCAAAAATTTTACCGGATACCAAAATCTCTCAAAACTGATATCCGATGCCCATACCAATGGGATGTACTATCGTCCACGGACAGATATGGAAAAACTGGCTCAACATTCGGAAGGCATCATCGCTCTAAGCGGATGCGTCAACGGAGTCGCTTCACAATATCTTATTTATAACGACTATGAAAATGCGCGCAAAGCCACCGCAACTTTCGTCGATATTTTTGGCAAAGAAAACTACTTCATCGAAATCCAGAATCATGGCCTTGGAGTACAACAACGCATCATCCCCGGGTTGCTAAAACTCGCCAAAGAGTTCGATCTGAAAGTCATCTGCACAAATGACACCCACTATGTCATGAAAGGAGATTGGGAGCCACACGATGCTCTACTCTGTATCCAGACGGGAAAAAAACTCACGGATGAGCACCGAATGAAATACCCGAGCCAGGAGTTCTATCTAAAGAGTCGGGATGAGATGGCAGAAATCTTTAAAGAAAGGCCCGATGCGATCACCAATACCCTGGCCTTTGCCGAAATGTGCGACCTCACCATCCCTTTCGGTGAAAACCACTACCCTGTTTTTCAAAAGCCCGAATCGATTACCGTCAGAAAGGATCCCAAGAACTTTGACCGTATCATCGATATCTATATCGTTGAAAAAAATAAGGTAAATGATCAAAATGGTATTGAAGAACGCTGTGTTCTCACTCCCGAGGAAAGAGCAGCTTTTCACAAGAACGGACACCTTCTCTTTGATCTCTGTAAGAAAGGACTCAAGGAGCGCTATGGCGTCGATTATGACGACCCCAAAAGCTACACCCCAAAAGAAGATGAAGCAGAAGACACTGCGACAACCCTCTGTGCAAAAATCGACTATGAACTGGCAATCATTACAGGCACCGGTTTTGTCGATTACTTCCTCATTGTATGGGATTTTATTTTCTGGGCTCGGCAACGAAAAATTCCTGTCGGCCCTGGTCGAGGCTCAGGAGCGGGTTGCATCGTCGCTTATGTCTTACAGATAACCGACGTGGAACCACTCCGGTTTGGCCTGCTTTTTGAACGAATGCTCAACCTGGAACGCGTCTCCCCTCCTGATTTCGATGTGGATTTCTGCATGAGAAGACGGGATGAGGTTGTTAATTACGTTCGCGAGAAATACGGGGCTGATCACGTGGCCAATATCATTACCTTTGGTACATTCGGTGCCAAAATGGTCGTCCGCGACCTCGCTCGGGTCAATGACGTCCCCTATGAAGAGGCCGATAAACTGGCTAAAAAAATACCCGACGAGCTCAATATTTCCCTAGCTGATTCTCTCATTAAATCAGAAGAACTTCGTCGAGCCGTCAAAACAAACACGATGACAGCTAAAATCTTCGAACACGGTAAAGTGATCGAAGGTATGGTTCGCAACACTGGCAAACATGCCTGCGGAATCATCATCGGGGACCAGCCCATCATCAACCTTGTTCCTGTCACCCTACAAGAAGGCGATCTCACAACACAATTCCCTAAAGGTCCGGTGGAAGATCTCGGACTACTGAAAGTGGATTTTCTGGGGCTTAAGACACTCACTGTCATCTCGGATGCCCAAGAGAATATTCGGGTAAGTCAAAACTCACAGGAATTCGATATCGAAAAAACCCCCCTGGATGACTCTAAAACATTCGACCTACTGAATAAAGGAGCCACCAACGGAGTCTTCCAATTGGAATCAGGCGGAATGCAATCCCTCTGCCGGCAAATCGGCTTGAGCTCCTTCGAAGAAATCATCGCATTGATCGCTCTTTATCGCCCGGGGCCAATGCAATTCATTCCAGAATTCATTAAAGGGAAAAAGGATCCAACCACGATCAAGATACCACACCCGCTACTCAAAGACCTCGTATCCGAAACCTATGGCGTATTGGTTTACCAAGAGCAAGTAATGGAAGCCGCACGTATCATCGCTGGTTATACACTGGGAGATGCAGATATCCTTCGACGAGCAATGGGCAAAAAAATTGTCTCTGTCATGGTCGCCCAACGCGAAACTTTTGTGGCCGGAGCTCAACGAACCAACAATCTTAATAGCAAAACGGCACTCTATATTTTTGCCATCCTCGAAAAATTCGCAGCCTACGGATTTAACAAATCGCATTCAGCTGCTTATGCCATGCTCAGCTACCGGACCGCTTACTTAAAAGCGAACTATCCGGTTGAATTTATGGCAGCCTTACTTTCCAGTGAATTAGGCAATTCAGACAAAATCGCGCACTTTACTAGTGAAACCGCTGCAATGGGAATCCAGGTTCTCGGACCAGATGTGAATGAATCACGCGAAAATTTTACACCAGTGATCAATCCTAATGCTGCAGATGGCGTAAGAGGCAGTATCCGCTTTGGTCTAGCGGCCATGAGAGGCGTAGGAGATTCCGCAGCTCAAAAAATAATCGAAGAACGTGAAGAAAACGGTGATTTCGAAAATGCGGACGACTTCATCACCCGAGTTGATAGCAAATCAATCAACCGCAGAGTCCTCGAAGCCTTGGTAAAAGCGGGTGCTTTTGACTATACGATGGAATCGAGAGGCTCTCTCTACCATCGCCTGGATGCCGCCATCAATCATGCCGCCGCTGTGCAAAGAGATCTTTCGGCGGGACAAGAATCCTTTCTCGACATGCTGGCCGACCCCATCTCCGAACAAAACGGTACCGCACAACCGAAAGAAGACCCCAGTAAAGCCTTCTCCCAATCCGATATGCTCAAGTTTGAAAAAGAACTTCTCGGATTTTATATTTCAGGACACCCAATGGATGACTACGAAGGACTGGCTCAGGCCATCAATACCTTCACTGAAGAAGAACTCCATCAGCTGGGCGATCGAGTTGAATTCCGTATCTGCGGGATAGCTACCTCCGTCGTCAAAAAACTTGCCCGCAAAGATAATCGACCCTGGGCCTTCTTCAACCTGGCCACAAAAACGGGAACCGTGCAAATCAACTGCTATTCCAATGCTTACGAAGATTGTGGAAACAATCTCATCAATGAAAGTGTCGTTCTTGTTAGTGGTTCCGTCTTTAAAAACGAAGAAGGAATCCGTTTCACTGCTCAGGATGTGCAGCCACTCAGAAGTCAAATAACCTCCCTCGTTAAACAAGTAACTTGGTTACTGAAGCCCGGACCAGAGGCAGATATTTTTCTGCATGAGCTTTATAATGCAGTGGATACTCAGGTGGGAGATACCCATCTCAGAATTGGATTTGTCGATGACTCCGGCTATGCGGCGATGGCCGAAACCGCCGCCTCTCTCACGTGGGGCATTAATCCCATCAGCTTTGCCAAACTACGCAAAATGCCCGCGGTAGCTGGATGTATCATCGAGACAAAACCTCTCAAGATGAAAGAGAGCAAACGCCGTTGGGGCAAAAAAACGTTCTAAAGAGAAAATCGAGCCCCTTTCAGGGCACCAATTTGCGATGTTTCGCAAAAACATCTCTCATCGCAACCGAGAGATCGTCCTGTAGTGACTGCCATTGGACATAAAGCGCATGTCTCTCCATATCCGGGATACAGCGCGTGCTCTCATCCACTTCGACAACACTTTCGGCCATCTCACGGATCCCCGTCTCTTCGCCCCTCAATAAAGCCTCGCACCAAACTGATTGAAGAGCTGCGCCCAAGGCAGCTCCCTCATCCTCTTTCATCGCGACAACCGGCAGTCCAAAAACATCTGCAATAATCTGC
>JAESUN010000298.1 GCA_016763045.1 Opitutaceae bacterium
AGAAAGCATACTTCGATTCTATTTTTAGAGGGCCGACCGAATCCCGATCTTTAAAAAGACTTAACTAACCGTGAATTCACCCATACGTATCATCTCCGATCTCCATCTAGGGCATCGCGGAAGCCTCCTTCACACAGTCGAACAGATAGGCCCTCTATTGAAAGATACGCCAACGCTCGTCTTCAATGGAGACACTCTGGAAACTCAATCGAAAGAAGATAAGCATAGTGCACTATCTACTTTAACAGAGATAAAAAAACTCTGTAATTCAAATCAGGTAACCCCTCACTTCATCAGCGGGAATCATGACCCTGATATCTCGGATTTGCACCACATCACCCTGAGGAATGAAGAAATTCTTATTACCCACGGAGATGTTCTTTTTCCGGACATCGTGCCATGGAGCCCCTATGCCCCAAAACTTTCACAGCTTTATCACAGCTATCTCCAGGAGCTAACAGCAGAAGAACAAGACGATTTCATACACCTACTTCAGATAAATAAAAAGCATCCTTAAATCTAAACCCAAAAAACTCAGCCCCATCAGCAGGCCTTTTGGGCAAGCTCAAGCATTTCATAGGACATGCACGAGCCCCCAAAAGAGTTTATACAACATTTTCGAGCTGGATAAAATCCCCCGGCACTGCGGCTCGATTTCTCCAAAAGCACCGCCCAAAGACAAAAGTCTTCATTTTTGGGCACACTCACTTTCCCGGAATCTGGAAAAAACAAAACTGTATCATCATCAACACAGGTTCCTTTGTCCCGCTACTAGGTAAGTTGTCCGTTGATATCTTTGCGGATAGAGTCTCCGTTCGAAAAATCAAAATGCACAAAGGACAAGCCCATTTATCCAGGGAGATAGCATCCTTCAACCTTTCAACTCTCCCATAAAGCTTCCTTTTAAGCACCTATCGCAGGCTTACGTAAAATTTGTAGCTTGATCTCCGCGGTCTTGCTCACCACCCATTTGCTTCATCTAAAATGCTGACTGAGTTATTTGATTATCACCTTCCCAATGAGCTGATTGCACAGGTTCCAACCACTGAACGCGATCAGTCGAAACTCCTCGTCGTCAATCGATCCGCCCAAACGATCTCGCATCACCTTTTTAATGAGATCGACCAATTTCTGACACCAGGAGATTGCCTTATTCGAAATTCTGCCCGAGTCATCCCGGCACGGCTCTTCGCACAACGTGTCACCGGAGGAAAGGTAGAGTGTTTTCTTCTGAGACCTGCCACTGAAGAAAATCAGTGGTGGTGCCTTCTCAAACCAGGAAAAAAGCTACCCATTGGATCCGTTTTTGGAATGTCCAATGAATTTCAAGCCAAAGTGCTTGAAAAGAATGAAAAAGCAGAATTTCGAGTTCAAATAACTCCGGAAAAGAAAGAGACGATTCATTCACTGGCAGAGAGGATCGGCCATATCCCCCTTCCTCCCTATATTTCCAGAAAACAAGGGGATCAGGAAAAAATCGAAAAAGCCGACCGATCTCGTTATCAAACCGTTTATTCTAATAAAGAAGAATCCGTAGCAGTGGCAGCTCCAACCGCTGGGCTCCACTTCACCGAAGCTCTTTTGCAACGACTGGAGAGACAGCAAATCGCTTTTGCCGACCTTTACCTTCACGTTGGACTAGGCACCTTCCGCCCCATTGAAACATCTGAAATAGAGGAGCATCCCATCCATCGGGAATTGTATGAAATCCCCGCTTTGGCAAGAAAGGCCATCGAACCGGGTTCCTACACTAGACGCATCGCTGTTGGCACTACTACTGTGCGTTCCATCGAAGACTATACTCAAAAAGGAAACATCTATCAAAACAGTGCTCACCTAGATGAAGCTGGCATCTTCATTTATCCGCCTTTTGAGTTTCGAGCAACCGATGCCCTTATCACAAATTTCCATCTTCCTCAATCAACGTTACTCTGCCTGCTCTCTGCTTTTCTAACACCTGGTTCGACCGATGGAATTGCTTGGTTTAAGGATATATATAAAGAAGCTATTCGAGAAAAATACCGTTTCCTGAGCTACGGAGATGCAATGCTCATCCTTTGACATATCCACTCGGAAATTCTAAGTTTTTTTTTAAAAGGAATAAAACACTCTTTCTGAGCGTCTAATAAGAAAACACCTAATGGCCTTATCTCGTTTCCAAGACCTCGTGGACAATCACTACGAAGCGCTTTTTCGCTTTGGGGTCAGTCTATCTGGAAATGTAAGTGATGCCGCAGATCTCACCCAGCAAACTTTTTTTATCTGGGCTAAAAAGGGGCATGCTTTGCGAGATCGCTCCAAGGCTAAGTCATGGCTTTTCACGACCCTTTACAGAGAATTTCTTAAAAACACACGCAGATCCCAACGCTTTGTCTATCAGGAGGAACAGATGCTCGAAAATAAATCAGCCACCATTGAAGCTGGAGCCATTGAGAATCTGGACGCTGAAATAGTCATTGAGAGCCTTTCCAAAATAGAAGAAGCATTCCGCATCCCACTCAGTCTTTTCTACCTGGAAGACTTCTCCTATAAAAGAATTTCTGAAACTCTAAACATTCCAGTCGGCACAGTGATGTCACGTCTTTCCAGAGGAAAAAAACACCTGCGTAAACTCCTCGACGATTCAGAAATAACCGACAAAGGAAAGATAATCCCTATCACCAGCACTCAGAAGACACAAAACTCCCATGGATAACCAAGAAGCCAAGTTTATACTGCAGGCCTATCGACACGGAGGACAAGATGCCGACGACCCTAAATTCGCCAAAGCGTTGGAAAGGGCCAAACGAGGTCCAGAACTCAACAAGTGGTTTGAAAAAGAAAGAGCCAGAGATAGAGCCATCTCAAATAAACTAAAGACCATTAAAGCACCAACTGAACTACGGGAACAGCTTCATGCAGGACTGCGTTTTGTTCAAAGCCCGGCATGGTGGCAACGGCCTTTATTCATGGGAATAGCAGCTACCCTGGCCGTTTTTATAGGGATCACATTCGCATGGCCATCCAACGCTGCTCCAACAGAATTCTCACAACTCAGATCTAATGCCATTCAATATTCGAGTAGCTTTATGAATCTCGATTTTCAGTCAAAAGATCTCACCAGCATGAAAATCTGGCTGGAAAAGAATGAAGCACCGATCCCTCGAAATCTTCCTATCAACATGGAGGAACTATCAGGCATGGGCTGTGGAAAAATTGGCTGGAGAGGACAAACAGTCTCCATCGTCTGTTTTAAAAACTTCGATCTGTATGTTTTGTCGCATTCGGATTGTCCTGATGCTCCCAAAGGGAAAACACCGATATTTTACAGCAAAGAAGGTATTTCCATCGCTTCATGGCAAGACGAGAGCCAGCTTTACATCTTAGTTCATAAGGGCAGCGAAGATGCTCTTCGGCAGTTCATGTAACTGAGCGAAGCAATTCTTCTCGACTCATCAACTAGAGAAACTGAGCATACTCTGATGTCGTCCGATACCGTCCAAGCTATCATCGAAGATGCTACCTTTGATTTTACAATGGGAGAAAATACCTCTGCCATTACCAAGCTAAAAGAAGCGATAAAAATAGACAGTCAAAGCTTTGCCGCCTGGCATGCACTGGCTGAGATCCAATTCAGCGAACGTCGATTTGATGAAGCGCTTGAAGCAGCAGAAAAAGCTCATTCGATCAATCCTGATGATGTTTTCATCAATACCAGTCTTTCTCGGATTTGGATGGAAAAAGGTGATAAAGCCGAAGCTGAAAAATTTGGGGCCCAAGCCAAAATTCTTGGATGGAAAGATCAATTGGCAAATCCTTCCAAAACAGACGAAAACCTGGCCTAAAACACCCTTTTTTCTTTCACGTAAGTATCACTTCTGTGCATTGACAGTTCGCTAAACCCTGTTTTACCTTCCGCGCCATGGACACACCTCTCTATTCCCTGGAGTTTGAAAAACCTCTCAGGGACCTCGGTAAACAGTTGGAATCTCTCCATCAACTCTCGATTGAAAACAATGTTGAGGTCTCCAACGAAATTGCTGCTATCGAAGAAAAGATCAAGGAGACCAAGCGATCAATCTACAATAACTTAACACCATGGCAGAGGGTCCACATCGCTCGACACCCCAAACGACCGTATACCAACGATTTCATCTCTCGCCTCTTTACAGATTTCCAAGAGCTCCACGGCGACAGAATGTTCAAGGGAGATTACTCCATCATAGGAGGAACTGCTTTCTTTAGAGATCAACCTGTCATGATCATAGGCCAACAGAAAGGCCGAGACACCAAGGAAAACCTTCTGCGTAACTTTGGTATGCCCTGTCCGGAAGGATATCGGAAAGCTCTTCGACTTATGCGCATGGCAGAAAAGTTCAAACTCCCTATTTTCACCTTCGTAGATACAGCAGGAGCCTATCCAGGAATCGCATCTGAAGAACGGCATGTGGCTGAAGCGATCGCTGTCAATATTCGTGAGATGAGCCAACTCAACGTTCCAATCATTACGACCATTATTGGAGAAGGAGGTTCGGGAGGAGCCCTTGGTATCGCTGTTTCAGATAGGGTTCTCATTTTCGAAAACGCCTATTATTCTGTTATCACACCGGAAGCCTGTGCCGCCATTCTCTGGCGTGATCGTGCAGCAGCTCCTCAAGCAGCCAATGCACTCGGTCTTGGTGCTGGAAGCTTAAAAAAATTCAACATCGTCGATGAAGTTATCGAAGAACCCCTAGGAGGTAATCACAATTCACCAGATTTCGCCTCCGAAAAATTAGGCGAAGCGCTGAACAGGCATCTAGTCGAACTCAAAAAGCTTTCTCCCGAAGACCGCCTCAATCAACGCTACGAACGCTTTAGAAAGCTTGGAGTCTTTGAAGATAAAATGGCTCAAGAAGAGAAAATCAAGTAAGCTCTTCTTCGCCTTCACTTTCGATCGCCAATCCCTTGCGGTCAGTAAACAGCTCGATAGAAGTCGCCCTTCCAGATTCGATTTCGATGAGTGCACCAGATGTTCGAATATCCTCCCTCGCAACCTCAAAGCGACGAGGCATTCCATCCAAGAATTTCTGAAGGACAGGATAAATCTCCCTTCCCAGAACAGATTCATAAGGGCCACTCATTCCCAAATCCGTGATGTAAGCAGTTCCCTTTGGTAAAAGACAGGCATCTGCTGTCGGAATGTGCGTATGGGTACCCACGACAGCTGCTACCCGACCATCTAAATAACGCCCGAAGGCAATTTTTTCTGACGTCGCTTCACAATGGATCTCTGCCACAATCGCATTCACCTTCCCCTCGAGCTTTGCAATCATCTCATCCGCCGATCGAAAAGGACAGTCTCTCGGAGGCATGAACTGGCGTCCTATTACTGAAAAGACACCTAGTCGAAAGCCCCCTTTTTCCAAAACAAGATGATCCTTTCCCGGGCAATTTTCATGAAGATTCGCCGGACGACAAATGCCTCCAGTGAATCAATATCCGTGACAAAGGTTTTCTGATCCCAGACATGATCCCCCAAAGTAATACCATCCACACCTGATTCAAGCAGCCGTTTCGCAATCTTCCCTGTGATACCGGCCCCAGCCGCTGTGTTTTCCCCATTGGCTACCACAAAATC
>JAESUN010000299.1 GCA_016763045.1 Opitutaceae bacterium
ATGAACAATAATCGCTTCTACAAACTTATTTGTTTTCATAAGAACCTTATAATCTATTTTAATATGATATAAATTGTACTTTTTATCTTCTTTAGGTTTAGAATAGTAGTCGATACAAAATTTTCTGCAAATCATTTCATTCTTTATTCGAGATTTTACAAGAGATATTCCAGAATACTCAAAAACTATTTTCTTTTTTTCATCTATGTAAAAACAGGATTTAGGCAATGGATTATCTGGTATTTTTTCAAAATTATCAGCTATATAAGCTATTATATTTACTGTATATTTTTCATCCCCATTTTTAGAGATATTAACTAAAGGACCTTCGGGGATCTCATGGGAAGACAGTAAGGGTTCATTTATTTTTATACATTTTTGAGGGGTGATTTCAAGACCTCCTATAGTGTGTGTTTTATTCATTTTTTTAAATTTAAATTATTTTTTTTACATTGGCGAGAGGCTATTTCAAGATCTCATATAGAATAATCTTTGTTCCTCTTAAATTGATTGGCAATATAATAGCCCTAATTGATTTTTCTTTACGGTTTTCCGTAATGCATGGTGAATTGTGAATGATAAGCTGGTCGTTGTTAATTTATCAGTTAATATTAACTTTCTCTTTCGGTTAATTCTTTCTTTAAATTCTTGTTTTAACCAATCATTAAGATAAGATTCGTTTTCGTGTATAGCCCCAAAATCTGTATCTCTTGTTACAATTATAATATGCTTTCCTGTATTTTCTGCACATTTGATAATCCATTCCCAATTTATAGCATCACCAATTGAATTATCATTCGATTTCTTTGGAGGGTAACCTAACATAAATCTTTTCATTGCTAGACGTCTGATTGTAAATCGTTGTTTATTTTCTCTATTTAGATTTGTGGCAGATTTGTGATTGAAAATTTTTTGAAGTTTTATAAAAACATTATCATTCCTATTTGGGTTTTTTAATATTTTTTCAATTTTTTCTTTTAGCCTTTTCTGCTGCGTATTAATATCATTTTTTGATCTTTTAATCATTTTTACAACATGTAGATTAGATAAAATAACTGGGACATTAATGTTTATACTATTTATTTTTTTTACTTCAGCAAAAGATTCAATTACTGCAGCTTGACGATTTTTTTTATATTCCATTTCTACTTGACTTGTGGAAATTAAAATATCATTATGTTTTTCAATTTCTTCTAAGTATTTCATTGAAACATCTGTTCTTCTAATTCTATAAAAGTCCAAATATATATTCGTGTCAATAAAAATTAGTGCATCTAATGTTTCTATTTTCTTTTTTGTCATTTTTTCAAATTATGCTCAACTTGTTATATCATCACATTTATACCAGTTTATCGACTAATACTTTAAGTTAATTCTAGAATTAAAGTGGAAAAGTTATTACCCATTAATAATCAAGCATACCAAATGTATTACATTAGTGTAATCAAACCTTACGGAAAACCGTAAGGGCTAATGTTTTAAAAAAATTATTTAAAAATTGTAGTAGAGTATTTTCTAGAAGTATTGTAGCTTCACTTATATTTAATGTAAGAAATGTATGAGATGCACATTAAAAACAAAACCTTTTTAATCGATAGAATCCCTCGACGCTTTGCGTCGGGGTAAAGTGGAAAGTTTGAAAATCTTAGATTTTCATCATACTAAAAATTAGTTCGTTCCGCTTGACACCTCGATAGCTCTGCCTCGGGGTAGTTTATTCTTGATTTTTTGATTTTCGACCAATTCTTAATAGACTATATGATGAAGAAAATATCGATTTTATTTTTTTTGGTCTTCGGATTGAAAATATCTGCCCAACAAGAACAACGGGTAATTACCACGGCAGTACCTTTTTTGACCATTGCGGCCGATGCACGATCTGCAGGTATGGGTGATATGGGAGTAGCAACGTCTACCGATGCACTTTCTCAACAGTGGAATCCCTCGAAGTTCGCTTTTGCCGAGCGCAAAATGGGTATAGGGTTGAGTTATACGCCTTATCTAGAAAGTATAATTACTGATATTGCTCTTCTCAATGCTAGTTTTTATAGCAAAATAGATGAGAAAAGTGCATTTGCCCTGAGTTTACGGTATTTTACTTTAGGTGAAATCGTGTTAAGGCAATTCGCGAATGATCCCGGAACCTTGGCAAAGCCAAACGAATTGGCCTTAGATGGGTCCTATTCCATGAAATTGAGTCCTACTTTTTCTATGGCGATAGGGGGTAGATTTATACGTTCTAATCTAAAACTTCCGCAAAATGGTGATGTTGATTCGCAGGCAGCTAGCTCTTTTGCTGTCGATATTTCTGGGTATTACCGTTCTAAGGAAAAAGCATATAGTAGTTTTGACGGCCGTTGGAGGGCAGGTTTTAATCTGTCGAACCTTGGTAGTAAGATACAATATGACGAAGGCGGTCAAGAAAACTTTTTGCCGACAAATCTAAAATTCGGAGTCGGATTTGATTTTATTCTAGATCAGGACAATGTTATTGGAATTACATCTGAATTTAATAAACTCTTGGTGCCAACGCCTCAGGATTTTGATGGTGATGGTGATATTGATGCAGAAGATAATGCGGAGTATCAAAAAATTGGTTTCTTCAGTGGCCTTACCAAGTCTTTTAGTGATGCACCAGATGGTTTTGGTGAAGAACTAAAAGAATTCACATGGGCATTGGGTGCTGAGTACACTTATCAGAATGCCTTTATGATTCGAACAGGGTATTTTAATGAAAGCGAGGAAAAAGGGTCTAGAAAGTTTTTTACCCTTGGTGCCGGTTTTCGATTTAAAATGGCACAAATAGACCTTTCGTATCTATTTTCGACATCACAAGTTAAAAACCCATTGGAAAACACATTGCGTTTTTCGCTTACCTTTAGTCTGGGTGAGGAGTTTTATAATGATTAAAGGAATTAGCGTATAGTCTAGCAAACCTGCCATAGCGCAGGTTTTGTTATTTATAAATAGTAGGTCGCCAAGACAATGGAATGAAAAAAAAGAAAATAAGCTTTGAATTATCGGTGTTCGAATCCTTTGACGAGTTATCCGAGGATCGTCAAAAATTGATGCTTGCAGCTATAGAAGCTAGAAAAAATGCCTATGCACCTTATTCGAATTTTTATGTAGGTGCTGCCGTGCTTTTAGAAAATGATGAGGTGGTAATTGGGAATAATCAAGAAAATGCATCCTATCCGTCAGGCCTTTGTGCAGAACGTGTGGCTATTTTTCAGGCTGGCGCAAAATACCCGGGAGTGGTTATTAAAAGTGTAGCCATTAGTGCTAGTTCAAAAAAAAACACCCTGAGCGAACCAGCGGCGCCCTGCGGTAATTGTAGGCAGGCTATCTCCGAATATGAAGTCAGGCAAGCTAGTGCGATAGAATTGCTTTTGATGGGCGAAACGGGAGAGGTGTTAAAATGTAGCTCCATTTCTGATATTCTTCCATTGTCATTCAATAGTTCCTATCTGTAATACGATAGGGTGGTTCGTACTGTATTTCGTTGAAACCTTTCTTATCGATCACCTTTTATTTGCATCTCCTTCAGATTTGATGATTTTATCCAATTAACCGGCTAGTCTTTCAAAAATTTAGCTAAACTGTACACAAATCTTAGGTCGAACTCAGGTTCATAAGTATTACATAAGTAAGATACCTCGGGGCAATACCATGAGATATAAAAAGGAAACAAATTTTAATATTCCCATAGCTATCGTGAGAGTATTAAACCCACTGGTGGGAATAAAATACCTTTTGCTTCGATTTTTTTTACCGATTCATTAATATGTGTATTTTTGCTGTTCTGTTGGGTTTTTCATTAGTATAGAGCGAAAGCTTGTTATTGGAACCAACTGAAATGCTACTAAAACTACTGATTAATG
>JAESUN010000300.1 GCA_016763045.1 Opitutaceae bacterium
ATAGACAAGAATCATCAATCAAGAGAACCAAAACTTATATAGAAACTGGAAATCAGGCTCATCTGAGCTAGGGGCCTCAAGCACATCGCAAGCCTAAAAAGTGCTACTCAACTTGAGATAGTTATTCCACTGGTAAGCGTGTTGCCAGAAGTCTTATAGAGTACGTATGGACGCCTTAAGATAGTTAATAAAACTGGACAGCTGTACTTGCTACATACCAACATTCTACGAGTAACCATCAGCATAAATTATCCATAATTTAGTTGTAGTACAAGTAGGAATGTTAGAGTAACTGAACCATTGATTTGACGTACTCGTTCTACACGCTAAGGGCATCCTGACGACGAAAAATACCTGCATGGATCAATTTTTCCAATATTTTCATTCACAAAACCCATAAGACTTTTTGTATGCTGTCGCACGTCTTTTACGTCTGGCGGGATAAAAAAACTTCATCAATTCTGTGCGGATTACAGATGGTAACGAGATCTTTACGCAACACACCACAATGGGAAGGCTTATCCATCAAACCATCCACCACTAGCCCTTGAACATGCTCTAATGTTTCAACACTCAGCATTACGGATGCTTTCTTCACAGTTTTTTAGCAAGTGTTTTGCATCGGTAAGTGATAATGGATTGCCTTCTATACTGGTTGAAGCATATGAGGACAACTCTCTGGCATTTAGTTCCACCATACAGCTTTGGGTGACTCATTATCGGGTGATGGGGTCAAAAAGTGGCTGGCTGGCGACCCTCCCCCCGGAATATCCTTCGCCCAGTTTTTTGATGTTAGTGGAGTGCCCTCAATATAAGCCTTGACGGACCTGGCTCAGAACCTGCTCACACACTGAATAGCTGCATTGGGATACCAATGATCTGATAGAGTAGGAGTCTACCAAAGGTGCTATACAAGCTGCCAAAGGGCAAACGAGCCACTTTAATCCTGATGAGAGACTAAGGCACTTCATTTTGAAGTCGCTCAAACGCACAAAATCTCGGGCACATACGACGACAGCAAAAAAGTAATACAAGTAATCATCGGAGTGGCGTCACTTCACTTTACTCGTTCTGTTGACAGAGAATGACTTATAGGTGTCGCCTTAACCTGTTCGCAGCAGTCATACCAATCAACATCATAATCACAAATATTAATGGCTCTATTTGTAGGTATGCGAGAGATGACAACACAGGTCCTGGGCAGTAACCGACAAGCCCCCAACCAAGCCCAAATAATGAAGCACCGGTAATAAGACGAATATCAACCTGCCTATTGGAAGGCAAAAAAAACTTTACTTCAAATAATGGTGTCTGGCGCCTTAGTACAATACGGAAACCAATATACGTTGTACAAACTGCTACGCCCATAACAAGTAATAAGTCTGGCACCCACTCACCAAATATATCCAAAAAACCTATCACTTTCGCTCTATCAGTCATACCTGAAAGTGCAAGGCCAACACCAAAGATTACGCCAACAATTAGAGACGTCAGTGATTTCATATTCTGCCCGCACCATACACTGTGATCATCGCAACAAGTATAAAGATCACTGTTGCCACCAGTGACCGGATTGATAGCCGGCCAATACCGCAAACACCATGGCCACTGGTGCAGCCATTGCCCAGCTTTGTTCCAAAGCCCACTAAAAATGCACCAGTTAACAACATGACTATATTGACTGGACCCTGTTCAGGTACAGCAATACTTGTCAGGCTGTGTGCTAACAAAGTACCCAAAGGAAGGCCAATAATTAATGTCCACCGCCACAATTTGTCATCTAATGAATTACTCTCAGATTTATTGCTTACAGCGGCCCATAACAGGCCACTGATGCCCATAATATGGCCAAGTATTAACATTAGGCTAATTACTGCCACGCCAATAAAGGCGCCACCTATAATTGGAAAAATTATATTGCTCATTTAATAATATCTATAAAATAAAAATAGATTTTTCTTCATGACAGAACAAGTCGTACAACTATCGTTACCGATAAAACGAACAAAAAGGTAAATAAAATACCTGCAAAAATAAATTGAGTAAAAGTTCCGCGTGAAAAATCTCCTTGTCTGTTTCGGTTTGATTGAACACCAATTGCTCCAGATAAAGTACTGACTAAGATTTCCCAGAAGGTTAATGATTGCATGGCTTTTTCATTCAAATCATTTTTCTGGGACATGCTATTATTTTTACTCATAAGAAAGCTCCTTTACCTTGCCTCGAAATACTCGATAAACAAATATTGAATAGATCATTATCATAGGCAGTGTTACCAAGATACCAATCAAAATGAATTGCAGTGAGTCTGTAGCAGAAGCTGCCGTCCATATGGTTAATTTTCCAATAATGATATAAGGAAAAATACTATACGCAAGACCGAGGCTTGCCATGATACAGATGATGACAAGGCAAGCAAAAATTATCCAAGCATAGCCCTGATGCAAAATCTTAGAATGACGTACCAGCCAAAAAATAGTGATGTAGGCAAAAACACAAGTGACAGGTATTGGTAAGAGACCAATTGCGTTAGGCAATGTAAACCATTTTCTGGCAATTTCCTCACTGACAATCGGAGTCGAAATAGATACCAGCAACAGGGACAGCCCCATCGGCCATACTGCAAAACGGGCCCAGCTCAAGGCCTTATCAAATAATTCACCCTCCGCCTTCATCATCAACCAGGCAGCACCCAGCATGATATAGAGTGCCGGTAATGTCAGCGCAATCAACACTGAGAAAAATAAACTCATCATCGAACTGCTTAAACCTGTAATGTAGGAGCCTAGCATCCAGCCTTGAGATGCCGACGCAATAAAAGAACCAATAAAGAAAATATGGTCCCAACGACGTTTATATTTGTCACCTGCCTTAACACGAAAATCAAACGCCACCCCACGTAAAACTAATCCCATCAACATCACAGTAACGGGTAGGTATAACGTACTCAACACAATTCCATAGGCCGAAGGAAAAGCAATCAGTAACACACCTACACCCAAGACAATCCAGGTTTCATTTGCATCCCAAAATGGGCCGATAGATGCCATCATCATGTCACGCTCTTTCTCGCTTGCGAATAATGACAATATTCCCACACCAAGATCATAGCCATCCAATACAACATAGACTAAAAGGGCGAGCCCTATTATTAACATAAAGACAACGGGTAATAGCGTTTCCATCATAGAGCACCTCTTATAGCCACTTGATCTTCGCCACCCGAGCTATATTCGTGGAGTAATTTTAAAGAACGAGGAGGACGTGTAACGAGATGATGTAACGCACCAATGTAAGAAGTGAGCAAAAATGCGTAAAGCGCCAAGTAACCTATTAAAGTGCCGATCAGCACTTCTGGTGGGTGGTCTGCCACGATATCAGACGTCGTCAGTATGCCATACACCATATAGGGCTGTCGGCCAATCTCAGTCACGTACCAGCCTGCTAATACCGCACACCAACCTGAGAAGGTCATGAGAGCGAGTATGCGCGGCAACCAGGGGGATGGTCTTTGTCTTCTAAACATTTGCCAACTACCCCACCAACTAACGATTAACATCAACACACCCACTGCTACCATGACACGGAATGCCCAAAAAACGACAGCTACTGGGGGGTGCATATCCCCGAATTCATTTAAACCAATTATTTTTCCCTCTAGTTCATGGGTAAGAATAATACTGCCAAGTTTAGGAATTTTAACTGCATATTCTGTTTGGCGAGTTTCTTCATTTGGCATGCCAAACAAGGTCAAAGGTACACCTACCTCCGTCTCCCATACTCCTTCGATAGCTGCAATTTTTGCAGGCTGATACTTCAGCGTATTAAGACCATGTAAATCACCAACAACTATTTGTAATGGTGTGAGGACAGCTGCTGTTAGTACGCCAACCTTCAATAGCTTCCATGTCGTAGAACTATCGGTTTTTCGAATAACACGCCAGGCACTGAGGCCCGCAATCAAAAAAGATGCCGTCAACAATGATGCAATCGTCATGTGCGCCATACGGTAAGGAAATGAAGGATTGAACACAATATCCCACCAGCTAACGGCAAAAAAGACGCCACCCTCAAGACGATAACCTGTAGGGGTATGCATCCAAGAATTAAGGCTCAGAATCCAAAAAGCAGAAAATGTTGTCCCTAAGGCCACCAAAAAGGTGCTCAGAAGATGGATACGATTAGACACGCGGTCTTTACCAAACAACATAATGCCTAAAAATGAGGCCTCCATAAAAAATGCTGTCAGTATTTCATACCCTAATAATGGCCCAGATATATTTCCTGTCCGCGCCATAAACCCTGGCCAATTTGTTCCAAATTGAAAGCTCATGGTAATGCCCGTCACGACTCCCAAAGCAAACGTTAGAGCAAATATTTTTACCCAGGAAAAATAAGCAAATTCCCAGGATTTATCACCCGTAACCGTATACCTAATTCGAAAGAATAATAAGAACCAACAAAGTCCAATTGATATACTGGGAAATAAAATATGAAAACTGATATTTGCCGCAAACTGAATTCGTGACAAAACCAATGGGTCAAGCTCCATGGTTACCTCCGTTATTCAAACAGGGACTCTCTGGGTTTATACAAGTGATAAGGGATTCAAATGCAGCAAACTGTGAGAGGTACACCCTTCCCGAAAGGTTCTCAAGAAAGCCTGAGAATCGAAGTGAATCAATAACCGGACCCTTGACTTCAGAGAGATGAAGCATCACCCCTTGTTCTAATAATCTATCATTTACCGCATAAAGTACTTCCATTGCAGTGAAATCAATTTCATTAATTGCACTGCAAATCAGTACGACATGCGAAATTCTGTCGTCATCATAAAGACGTTGATAAATACAATCTTCCAAACATGTGGCATTCGCAAAAAACAAACTCTCATCAACGCGTAAATTTAAAATTTCTGGATAAGTTGTGACATGAAAACGCTTTATGTTTCTAAAGTGCTGAGTTCCTTCGATTAACCCAACTTCTGCAATATGTGGTATTGAAGAACGATATAAAAAAAGAAGTAATGATAGAAGTACTCCAAATGCCACCCCGGCCTCAACACCCAACAATAATGTGCCAAAAATTGTACTTACTACAGCAAGAAAATCACTTTTGGAAAAATTCCAAGTCTTTTTTAAGATAGAGAAATCCAGCAATGCCAGAACGGCAATAATAATGGTGGCCGCAAGTGTTGCTTTCGGTAAATAATACATGGCAGGAGCCAAATATAGTGAAGCTAAAGCAATACCTATAGCCGCATATATACCTGCTGCTTGAGTTACTGCTCCAGCATCGTAATTTACGACCGTTCTTGAGAGCCCTCCCGTTACAGGGAAGGCTCCAGAAAACGCAGAAGCTATATTTGCCACACCCAAACCAATTAATTCTTTATTATTATCTATTTTTTGGCGTTGCTTAGCCGCCAGTGTTTTACCGACTGATACCGATTCAACATAACCAATAACAGCGATACTTAACGCTGAAATCCATAGCTGCTCAATAAGATCTAGAGAAATCTCCGGCCAAGTAAGTTGAGGTAAACCCGCCGGTATATTACCGATTACAGACACACCCTGTTTATCCAGGTGAAATAATGAGACCAATATTATTGTTGCAATAACACCAACAATGGGTGCACCTTTAGCGATGAGATTGGCATTTTCCCTGGTTACCCCAACGTGAATAAACAGCTTGACTATGCCCGTTCTGGCCCAAAAGAGAAAACCCAAAACAGCAATGCCTAATACCAAAGTAACAATATGCAGCTGATCTATATTTTCAAATAATGACGTTACGATTTTTGGCAATGTATCACCATTGGCTGTAACACCTAAGAGGTGTCGTACCTGACTTAACGCAATAATGATTCCAGATGCGGTAATAAAACCCGAAACAACTGTATGTGATAAGAAATTAGCCACAAAACCAAAATTGAATAAACCCATGATGAGCAAGAAGGTGCCGGAAAGTAATGCGAGTGTAACTGCTGCACTAATATAATCAGTAGAGCCCGGCTCCACAACGTTACTTAATGCCACCATAGTCATCAATGAAACAATTGCTACCGGTCCAACGGAAAGAGTTCGGCTTGAGCCAAAAATTGCGTAAGCAAAAAGTGGTAGCATACTTGCGTAAAGCCCTGTTTCTGGTGGCATTCCGGCCAATAGGGCATAAGCAAGTGATTGCGGGATCAGCATCATGGTAACGACTGCACCTGCTACTAAGTCAGCTTTGAGCGCATCCGTATCGTATGCTTGCATCCACTCTATTGCAGTCAACCAGCGTTTACGGGCTTCCCAATCCATAGCCTAAAACTCTACTACAGATTTTGTGAGCCATTCACGTCCCTTGAGCATACCTTGCCAGTATATTTGTGGCAGAGCGTGTACTTTCAACCACCAAGCTAAACGTGTTGGTTGAGCACCATTATTTAGCCAACTAGGAAAAGTCGGAGTTATCCGTCCACCGTAACAGAATTCAGCAAGTACAATTTTTCCACGCTCAACTATGAGGGGGCAGGAACCATAACCGTCATACTTTGCAAGAACAGGTTTACCGGTGAGACTATCACAGATATTTGTTGCCACTATGGGTACTTGCTTCCTAATCGCAGCCATTGTTTTGGCATTGGTAGTATTCATCGCATCACCCAAGCCCCAGATATTTTTATAGACTACATGTTGCAATGTATGTGGATCAACATTAAGCCAGCCAGCGTTATCTGCAAGGCCACTGGCTTTAATAAATTCTGGTGCTCTTTGTGACGGACAAATATGTAGTAAGTCAAAGTCTTTACATACCCGTTTTTGTTCACCATTTTCATCTATTACATCAAACCATGCTTTTTTGTTTTCTCCATCCACTTTCACCAAGTTATGGCTAAAGTTCAATGCTACGTGATATTTTTTTATGTACTCCATCAGTGCAGGCACATAGGTTTCAATACCAAACAACACACCACCGGCATTACAAAACTCAATATCTATGTTATTTAAAACACCATTTTTGCACCAATGATCTGCTGACAAATAGAGTGCTTTTTGGGGTGCCCCGGCACACTTAATTGGCATTGGCGGCTGAGTAAAAATCGCCTTGCCCTGCTTTAGATTTTTTACTAACTCCCAGGTATAAGGAGCCAAATCATAACGGTAATTGGATGTCACACCATTTTTTCCAAGCGTATCCTCAGCCCCTTCAATGGCATCCCAGCTAAGCTCCAAGCCTGGCGATACAATCAACTGCTGATAATATACTTCTGATAGATCATCAAGTACGACCTTACCTTCACTGGGTAAAACCTTGGCTACATTTTGCTTTATGTGACTGATCTGGCGACCAAAAAGAGAAGCTGTATCCCGTTCTGTAGATTCAGGAGAAAAAACTCCTCCTCCAACCATAGTCCAACCAGGTTGATAATAGTGTTTACTGGATGCATCAATCACGACAATACGCAACTGCTTGTTTCGTTTGTATAGACTGGATGAAACTGCTACACCTCCCGAACCTGCGCCAATAATAACAACATCAAAGCAAGGTTTTTCCCTCTGTGTAGCTTCATGCTCTAGGCCATCAATGTTAGTATTTTCATCCATTGCAGGTATCAAACCGCTGCCCGTTAACTGTTGAGTTGCTTTCCAGATTTGTTCTGAACGATTACCTGTCCGACAGTAAGCATGTACCTTCTTTCCATTAGCCAGCACCCCACTGAATTGACGAACAAGGGCTTCGTCCAATTGACCCGATACAAAAGTAATATTGTATGCTGTTAATCCAAGAGCCTGTGCAGCCTGCTTAATATCAGAGAAGTTGGTTTGATCTGCCGCTTCCCCATCTGGCCGATTACAGATGATGACCTCAATACCGTCACTCACCAATCCAATTAAATCCTTGGTGGTAATTTGCCCAGATACTGACACTTGGGGGTCTAGTTTTCTTCTATTCATAATTATTTCCAGTAAAGGGTTAAGCTTGTACTACAGAGCATTAATGGGGACCTTCAAATAGATCACGTCATTACTTTCGGGGTTAGGGAAATGACCTCCACGCATATTGACCTGAATAGATGGGATAATCAGTCTAGGCATACCCAGTGTCGCATCACGGATTTCACGCATTTCAACAAACTCAGATTCGGTAACAGATGAGTTAGCATGAATGTTGTGATTCAGCTGATCCATAACGGTTGTTTGATACTCAACTTCTCGACCATTAGATCCATAGTCGTGACACATATATAACTTGAACTCTGGCGGTAGACTCAGAATTTTTTGAATTGATTTAAATAATTGTTTTGCACTTCCACCAGGGAAATCCGCTCGCGCAGTACCAGAATCTGGCAAAAAGAGCGTATCACCGACAAATACCGAACCGCCAACGACATGATTCATACACGCCGGGGTGTGACCTGGCGTGTGTATAGCCATTGCCGTTAAATTACCGATGGTATACGTTTCACTGTCCTCAAAAAGGTGATCAAACTGGGATCCATCACGTTGAAAATCACTACCTTCATTGAAAATTTTTCCAAACGATTCTTGAACAATAGTGATGTGTTTCCCAATACCAAGCTTACCCCCAAGCTTCTCTTGTAAATAAGGGGCTGCCGACAGATGGTCTGCATGGACATGCGTTTCAATATGCCATTGCACACTGAGGTGATGTTTTTCAATAAAGTTGATGATTTGATTAGCACCTTCAAAGTCGTAGTGCCCAGAGGCATAATCAAAATTTAGAACTGAGTCGATGATGGCGCAGGCATCAGACTTGGGATCCCGAACAATATATGAAAATGTATTGCTATCCTGGTCGAAGAAAGCTGCGACCTCTGGGGTAAGAGCTGGAACCAAAAGGTTCGAACCAATAGCACTATTCATTGACATCCTCCAGCATAAGATCATTTATCAAAACACCTACACCCAAACTGTCTGAGTCGGCGTATCAACCCACATGAAAGCATATTTCATGCCAATACCTGCAAAGTGAGATATCAAAACATTTTTAACCTTTATACTCTTGACCTAGATCAACATTATTGACAGAATTGGCATAATTATTGTCATATTTGGCGCAACCATGGGCATTATTCAGACAGACAACGCACACATTCTTTCCTCGATGCTCGAAGGCTACGACTGCCCAGCAATACTGGTTTCGGCTCAATATGAAATACTGGCCTGCAATAAAGCGTACAAACAGGCATTTGGCCAACTTGAGATCAAAGATAAACCCAACTGCTATCAAGTTTCTCACGGCTATAACGTACCCTGTGACCAAGCGGGAGAATCATGCCCATTAATGGCGGCTACAGCATCGTCCAAAAAAGAACGGGTACTGCATATACATCAAACATCTCAAGGCAAAGAATACGTTGATGTAGAAATGCTCCCTCTGCTTGATGACCACGGAAAACTACTCTTTTTTATTGAGCTTCTTCGACCTGTTCCTTTAGCCAGTGGAAAGTTTGTCAACCAAGAAATGGTTGGCAGTAGCCAAACATTTTTGGCACTACTAGAAAAAATAAGCCTAGTTGGCAACAGTCATGCTTCGGTTTTACTGCTAGGAGAGTCCGGCACGGGAAAGGAGCTTGCTGCTCGAGCAATCCACATGTCTAGTAGCAGAAAAGACAAACCTATGGTCACGCTTGAATGTGCAGGACTAACAGACTCACTATTTGAAAGTGAGTTGTTCGGGCATATAAAGGGAGCTTTTACGGGTGCTCATACCAACAAGCCTGGATTAATAGAGCTTGCGAATGGCGGCACGTTATTTCTGGATGAGATTGCTGATATTCCACTGTCCATGCAAATTAAACTACTACGCCTGCTTGAAACGGGTACTTATAGAGCTGTCGGAAGTACAGATGTACGAACCAGTAATTTCAGGCTGATTACTGCCACACATAAGAATCTTTTAGCCATGATTGAGGTGGGTACCTTTAGGCAAGACTTATACTATCGGCTAAATGTTTTCCCCATTCACATGCCTTCACTCTCGGAAAGAAGAGAAGATATTCCTAAAATTGCCAAATCATTGATATGGCGAATTAATGCAAAAACACACTACCAACTAACGAACTCTGCAGTGAAGCTACTAAAGACCATTAACTACAAAGGCAACATTCGAGAGCTGCGTAATATATTGCATAGAGCCCTTATTTTATCTGATGACAACGTAATTGACGATTCAATTATTAAACAATGCATCGCAGCAGACTCGCGGCCCTATTCAGTAACGACCGTGTTAGGCGAACCGCCAATAGATCTGAAGACCGCTGAAAGAAAATACCTACAACAGCTTATGGAAAAATTCGACGACAAAGAAAAGGTTGCTAAAATTGCAGGCATTAGCATCAGATCCTTATATAGAAAGCTAAGACCACAGACATCTCACTCAGGCTCTGCATTAGCCTCAGATTGATATTTGAGAACTTCCCGTAGACACACCTAGCCTGAATATTTATATATGGCTATCTTCGAGGGAAGCCCTGAGTTGATCCGTGCTCCCCAACCTAAAAGACTACCATTCTATAGCTCACCAACATCAACATCAGTAGCTATGACCCAAGAAGGAACGCAGCTCAAGAGAGGGTATAACGCATCTTCATAGTATTGCCATACAAATCATACAAGCAGCTAAGTCCTTTAAATATACAGGAAAAGCTGAACTTATTCTCAATGTCAACCGGCAAACGAAGCTTTCTGGAAATATCACTTGAAGAAAGTATTCTACGTATCTGATGTTGCTCAAAGTCAACCACCAGGCACGACCACTATTTTTAAGTACAATGACTACATCGCTAATTTTAGCACTGGATAGATCAGCATAATCAAATGCTTTTAATTGGCTTCTTGGTCTCATAAAATCAGCAACCAACAATTCACCACGCCTAAATCCTTGGGATAATCTTGTTAGAAGCTCTTAATCATTCAAGTCTCAAGGCTTACTACTCCCAAGAAGTGATTATCCTTACCAACTAT
>JAESUN010000301.1 GCA_016763045.1 Opitutaceae bacterium
AAACTACCTGAGCAACAATCACGCATTCTAATGATGAGAGAATTTCTTGAGTTTGATAGTGAAGAAATATGTAATACGTTAAGTATCTTTAACTCTCTCACAGAGGGTTTTTGGTCACAGCATCTTTGATATGTGTGGTGAAAGGTGAGCATATTTCATTACACTCCGAAGGAAGGAAACCCGGTAAAAAGGCTCGGGCTATCACTTAAGTTAAAACCAAGCGAGCTTGCCCCGATGATATTTTACTGCGGTATCAATTTCTAGGCGAAGGAGTGTATTGGGCATTGGTGAATGTAATCCCCTAAAAGTAACCGGTTGTTTATGGAGTAGGTCGCAAGTGAATATAAGTTCATAAGGGTGCCTTTTGCACAAGTAAGAACAAGGCATTGACAAAGACTGCCAAGGAGTGCCATATTGTGACCGGATCAAAATGATAGGTGATAGTGATGGCAACAATGAATATATCTCTACCAGAGCAAATGCGCGACTGGGTACTTGAACGTACTGAGGGTGGTGAGTACGCTAATAATAGCGACTATGTGCGTGATTTAATACGTAAGGACAAGCAACGGGCTGAAAGGCTTGAAGTCTTGCAAGCTGCTATTACCAAAGGGGTTAAAAGTGGTGAACCGAAGGAGTTCGATAAAGAGACTTTTATACGCCATATGAAAAATAAATGATAAGGTGGTAACGTTTAAGCTTTACCCCGAAGCAGAATTAGACCTAGAAGCTATTTGGCAATATACGGCCAAAACTTGGGGTGATAATCAGGCGATCAAGTACATTGATGATATAGAGGTGGTCTTTTACTTATTAGTAGTGAATCCCTTTCTCTGTCGTGAGCGTATTGAGCTCCAACCACCTGTGCGAATACATCATTTTCAAAGCCACTTAATTGTATATAAACAGTTAGGTGGCGGCATTGGTATCATCCGTATTCTTCATGAAAGTGTTGATATTGAAGGCCACTTTGAATAGATATTACTTCGTACATAAAGTGTCTAACCATGCCTTGTAAGTTATTGATTAATAAAGGCTATGGTTACAGTAAACGGTTAGACAACAAATAACTATATGTCTTAATATCAAGTAGCTAGAGTCAAAGTAAACCAGGATGGGGATGCTGGTGGTCGGAGGTTCAAATCCTCTCGCCCCCGACCAAAACTTATTTGATAACAATAAGTCGGTATTGATGCCATATGCTGTTAGTGCTTTAGCAATGTAATGAACTAGGCCGACAATGTAATAGCTGATAGCGGCAATCGATAAAGCTTCGACGGTTTCTTGTAGGCGCAATTGTGTTTTTGCACAGCGGTTCATTGAGTTTAATAGGTCACGGTTTTGCGATTCAAGCACTAAGTTAATACGCGCATTAAAATTTGCGTGGCACGGGTAACGTGGCTTGATAAAGTTTCTAAGCGTGTAGAAAGCGAATCGCAGGCATTCATTGCGGGTTGAAAACGTCGTTCAAGGTAGCGCGATAACATTTGACGATCTTCAATTCTATTTTCACGTAGTCTGATTAGCCTGTCTTCAACAATTGACTTGTATGCTTGATTGGCACTGAAGCGATAACTGGTTGCGGCTATAATCATTTCTATATCAGCTTCTAGGGAGGTTAAATCTTCTAGTAAGCTACGTTCTTCTTCGAGTGTTTGTGCGTTGGACATGCGACGGGTTAAATCAGTTAGGCTTTGCCCCATGTCGATTATGGTTTTACCGTACTTTTCTACCCAGTAAGGCGAGCATTCTATAAGCTTCTAGTTCGAGTAAATGCTAAATTAGCTTGCTGGTTGTTTGTGGGGTTAATGAGTTATTAGGGACAAGCAGTCGGCTAAAACCATCTTTTTGCAAACGGAAATCGGTCCATGCTTCAGCGGATGTTCCGCCAACCAAGCTGCCGACTAAGCTATCTTCTTGAAAAAGCGCAGACAAAGCGGATTGGTCTAGTTTTTCCTCTGATGCAGATAAAATTTCAATATGTTGTGCGACGAGAAGTTCACCGCTAATAGCGGATAACCAGTCTTCGGGAACTTCATCTATAACTTTGCATGAAAAAGGCTTGCTGCACTGTTTATTTGCAAAGAATGAATAGCTAGAAAACTCGGTATGCCGTTCCCACTTGATCGAAAAACGGCCAAAATCAGCATCAAAGTGAGTTGTGCTATCTAACGGTGGAGCGACAGCGTATCTTTCTGCCAACACTCTAAGGTGTGCACATTCTTGTTGTGGTGTCACTTCACCGGTTAATAGGACGAGGTAGGAGACCTGAACAGGTACTGACAGCTCAGCATAGGGCCTAGCGTGTGATTCGTTAAATAAGCGGTAACGTAAAGGGTGTTCGGTAGGTAATGTCATCGTTTAATATAGGTTGGGTCTGTCGATTAGCGTACAGTGCTTGTTTAAGTTGTATGTGCTATTAAGTCTTAAAGTATATAACTATTAGTAATTTTAAATAGGTGTAAAAGTTATGAAGCTAAAATATGGTATTGGTGGTGAGTTTGCTGCTTCTAGCAGCTTGTTCAGATATAGAAGCGGAGCTGCCAGTATTGGTTGAGAGCAAACAGGCTGTTGAGCCTGTTAATTTGGCTGTTTATAAAAGCCCAACCTGTGAATGTTGCGGGAAGTGGGTTAATTATATGAGTGAGAATGGGTTTAGTGCGAGCACCCATCACCCTTTAAATTTGGCTCAATTAAAGTCCGACAAAGGTATTGCGCCACGCTATCAATCTTGTCATACAGGGGTTTCTAAAGACGGTTATATTTTTGAAGGACATATTCCTGCCAATGTCATTAAGCGATTTTTAGATGAAAAGCCGGAGGGCGCCTTGGGTCTATCGGTACCTGGCATGCCAATGGGTAGCCCGGGTATGGAGATGGGAAACCATTATGATGATTATGACGTTTTGTTGTTAATGAAAGATGGTTCTGCGATGGTCTATCAGCAAATACGTAAGGCGGTGTAGAACGGACATTATTTCACGCGAACTAAAGCGTTGCCTTGCTTGTTAATTTCCAGCGATTGGCTATCTTTAAGTATGAAGTTGAATATATTAAGTAACGGAGAAAGTGGTGCTTTTTAAGAAAGCAGCAGACCCAGTAATTGCTACGTTTGAAAGTGAAGTGGAGCGCTTAAAACAAGAAAATAATGGCTTGAAAGAAAAGCTAGGTGTACAAAGCAGGTCAGTAGTAGACGGTGCACGTAGTTTAGATGATGTGGCGGACGGGGTTTATTGTCTAAAGGGATTTTTGAAAATATGTTGCCCTTTTCGAACTTCATTAGTGAAGTTCAAAGATCTATGTTGGACGTATCTGAATCATTGCAAAAGGAAAAGTACAAAATGGTTAGGGCGGCAGAAGTGCCGGCTGTTAGCCAGAAGTCGATGGCAGATATCGCACAGGC
>JAESUN010000302.1 GCA_016763045.1 Opitutaceae bacterium
CCCATGCTCGGTAAATCTGAGGCTGGGCAAGAGCCCAATCCACAAGATATGAGAGCGCTTCTAGGATAAGGCCTTGTCCCCAGTAAGGTTTTGAGAGGAGGTAGCCAAATGCAGCAGAAGAGTTATCAATGTTCAGATGTATGGAGCCGATGGGGTTGTCGGTTCCTTTTAAGCAAAGCATATAGGGATAGCTGACATTCGCCACCCAATTTCGAATACCATTGTGGAAGAACTTTCGTAGATCCTCCACGTCAGTATAGGGCTCCCAGATGAGGTAGCGTGTCACATCGGGGTCTTGCCCGTAGGCTTCAAAAACCGGTTCGGCATCTTGGAGCTTGGGAGGGCGCGCGAATAGACGGGCGGTCTCAAATTCTCTAGGTGGGAACATAAGGGAGTCTCCTAAGCTTCTTTTTCGGAGATAGCTCGAATGAAGAAGATTATTTCAATGAAGTGGGGGCAGGAAAATGCTGTAAAGAGGTTTTGGGCAATCGTCTTTGTGTGAGGATCAGTCAATCTGTTGATCGAGCAGGGCAAAGAGATCGGCTTCAGTGATTCTTTTTTGCTCCATGGTATCCCTGTCTCTTAGGGTGAAGGTGTCGTCCTCAAGAGAATCAAAGTCAATGGTGACGCACCAAGGTGTTCCGATCTCATCCTGTCTGCGGTAGCGACGGCCAATCGCTCCTGAGACATCCCAGAAGACATTATAGCGACGTTGCAATTTTTTATAGAGTGCCTGGGCTTTCTCGACCAATTCGGGCTTGTTTTTCACCAAAGGAAGGACGGCTACCTTGTAAGGGGCAATTCTCGGGTGAAATTTGAGCACGGTGCGTTTTTCACCTTCCACTTCCTCTTCGTGATAGGCGGCGCTGATCAAAGCAAGAAAAGTTCGATCAACACCTAGAGACGGCTCGATAACATGAGGAATGTATTTTTCCTTACGTGCCTCATCGAAGATCTCCATTGATTTACCGCTATGTGCCTGATGTTGGCTCAGATCGAAGTTGCCTCGTGCGGCGATACCCCAAAGCTCTTGCTCCCCGAAAGGAAATTTAAAGGTAATGTCGGTGCAGGCTCTAGAGTAATGGGCGAGTTTTTCCTTCGGATGAACGTCTGTGCCTATGAGATCTTCTGGCAGACCGATACTCTTTAGCCACTCTTGGCACCATGTGATCCATTCCTGGTGAACTGTTTCCCAGAGGTCGTCATCGGGCGCGATGAAATACTCCATTTCCATTTGTTCAAATTCACGAGAACGGAAGATAAAATTGCGGGGAGTAATCTCGTTTCGGAAGGCTTTCCCTATCTGAGCGATCCCAAAGGGGATTTTGACTCTGCCTGTGTCGACGACGTTTTTATAGTTTTGGAAGATCCCTTGAGCGGTTTCGGGGCGAAGGTAGGCGATGGAAGTTTCGTCACGTAGCGCACCTACATTTGTTTCAAACATTAGATTGAAGTCGCGAGGTGGGGTGAGTGAGCCGGGCTCGCCGGTTCCGGGAGAGGGAATAAGGGCGTATTCTTCTGGTTTGGCTGCGGTGTACTCTTTGAGCTCGATGGGGGCTAATTCTCCCTGTTTAGCCAGTTTTCGCTTCATTTTAGCAGCGGCTTCCTCGGCTTTGGCCTGCATGTAGTTGTCTTCGAGGACGGAGACGTAACCAATGGTTTCGTCGGCAACGATGACAGGGGCGAAGAAAAGTTGATCGGCTCTGTAGCGGAGTTTAGAGACCTTGCAGTCGACCATAGGGTCGGAAAATCCATCGATATGACCGGAAGCCTTCCAGATGTCGGGGTGCATGATGATGGAGGAATCAAGCCCTACGATATCATCGCGGCGGTGAACCATGTCTTTCCACCAAGCATCTTTGATGTTCTTTTTTACTTCGGATCCCAGAGGACCATAGTCGAAAAACCCATTATATCCTCCGTAGATTTCAGAGGACGGGAAGATGAACCCGCGACGCTTGCAGAGAGCGACGATTGCTTCCATTGTGTTTTTAGACTGAGATTCTTTGGCCATAGGGGGGATAGCTCTGTCGGACTTGAGCTATTGGGTCAATCCCAGGGTTTTACGAAAAGAAGAGTTGCTAGAGCTTCATGGGCAGGAAACTTCCTGAAAAAGAGGGATCTTTGGCCTGTTCGGGAGAATTGATTTGCCAACCGAAAACGCTTCGAGTTTTTCTTTCGTTTCGGATAAATAAACTCAACGCGAATTTTACCATGGCAGAACTTGAAGGAAATTGTTTGATCGGTCAGTCGGGAGGCCCGACCGCTGTAATAAATGCGAGCATCGCTGGTGCCATTACAGAAGCTCTTAATCATGAGTGTATCGAGGAGATTTACGGCTGCTTGAATGGCATTTTGGGAATCCTCAATGAGGACTTAATTGATCTAGCAGAAGAGTCTCAACAGACGATTCGTGCTCTTGAGCATACTCCAGGGGCTGCTTTGGGGACTTGCAGGCATAAGCTAAAAACCCAGGAAGAATATGAACGGGTCTTAGAGGTCTTTAAGGCGCATAATATCCGTTACTTCTTTTATGCCGGTGGAAACGATTCTCAGGACACTGCCAACAAAATCTCTAAATTGGCCCAAGAGCAGGGTTATGAATTGAGAGTGATTGGTATTCCAAAAACGATCGATAATGATCTGACCGTTACGGATCATTGCCCGGGTTATGGGAGTGTTATCAAATACGTGGCGACGACTGTTCGTGAGATTGCTTGCGACAATGAGTCGATGGGACAGCATGATCTTGTCTCAATTGTAGAGGTAATGGGTCGCAGTGCAGGCTGGATTGCCGCGGGTGCTTCTCTCGCTAAGCGCAGGGAATACCCAAATGATCCTCCTCATCTGATTTATCTTCCTGAAATTGCATTTTCGACAGAGAAGTTTGTCGAGGATGTGCAACGTATTGTGAAAAAGGAGAAGTATTGCATGATCGTTGTGGGTGAAGGCCTGGTAGATGAAGATGGCAATTTTGTTGCGACATCTTCTGCTCAGACAGATGCGTTTGGGCATGCTCAACTAGGAGGCATTGGTGATTATCTGAAGAGATTGGTTGAGTCTAAGATTGGCGTGAAGGCCCGTTCGGCTCGGTTGGGGATCGCACAGCGTGCAGCAGCTCATTGTATGTCCGAAGCAGATGCAGAAGAGGCTCATGAGGCTGGGAAGGCCGCAGTCAAAGCAGCTGTTGCAGGCGTTACCGACAAGATGATTACAATTCTTCGTGGAGACTCTGAGTCATACACGTTTGAGACAGGATTGGCTCCTCTTGCGGAGATTGCGAATGGCGTAAAGAAGCTTCCTCTTGAATGGATCAATGAAGATGGCGTGAGCATGAATTACCAATATGTAAAATATGCGCGGCCGTTAATCCAAGGCGAAGTGGAGATTCCTCATGAGCAGGGTCTTCCAGTCTTGGGTAAACTCAGAAAACTTCGGGTTAATCGTCTTCTAGCAGCTTACAGCGCTTAATATGCAGGCAGGTTGCCTTTATTGTAACCGCTTTTTCAAGTGAACTTCCTCTTGTTGCAAGGGAGGAAGTTTTCAGTTTCCTGATTTGGGAAAACGTTTGGATTCTCTGTAACCGAGCGTTGAACAGGTCTTCTTTATTACTTTTCAGACAGTCTTCTTATCCTATTTAGTAAATAATGGCCCAATCGTATACCGAAAAGAGTATTCGAACCCTTGAATCATATGAGCATATCCGGCTTCGCCCGGGGATGTATGTAGGGAAGTTGGGTGATGGGAGCAGTCCTGATGATGGGATCTATGTGCTCTTAAAGGAAGTCATCGATAATTCCATCGATGAATTTGCGATGGGGTGCGGGAAAAAGATAGAAATAACACTTAATGACAAAAGTGTCACCGTTCGTGATTATGGGCGGGGAATTCCGCTGGGTAAGGTAGTCGATTGTGTTTCGAAGATTAACACAGGGGCGAAATACGACTCCAATACGTTTCAAAAATCCGTAGGGTTAAACGGAGTCGGAACCAAAGCAGTCAATGCCCTCTCTTCGTATTTTCTAGTAGAGTCTGTCCGGGAGGGAAAATGTAAGGCAGCCGAATTTTCCCAAGGGAAGTTGACCAAAGAACATCGGGTAGCGGCTTCCCCTGATAGGGATGGACTGCGATCACCTTTATCCCGGATGATGCACTTTTCGGACGCTTTAAATTCAACTTAGAGTACGTCGAAGAGATGCTCTGGAATTACGCTTGTTTGAATTCCGGGCTATCCATGATTTTCAATGGGAAAGTCTATAAGTCCGAAAGAGGGCTTTTTGATTACCTCGAGCGCAATTTGACTGGAGAGCTTCTCTATCCGATTATCCACTTGATCGGAGAGGATATCGAAATCGCTTTTTCACACGGAAATTCTTACGGAGAAGACGTTGCTTCTTTTGTCAATGGACAGCATACGACGCAGGGAGGTTCTCATTTATCGGCCTTTCGCGAGGGGATCGTGAAGACGGTGAGAGAATTTTATAAAAAGGATTTTGATGCTTCAGATATCCGTTCATCAATCGTGGCGGCTATTTCCATTCGAGTGCAGGAGCCGATCTTTGAATCTCAGACAAAAGTAAAACTAGGCTCTTCCGAAATCAGTCCTAAGGGGATGACCGTTCGCAACTCTGTTGTCAGCTTTTTGAAAAAAGAGCTGGATAATTTTCTTCACCGGAATCAGGAGGCAGCGGATGCTTTACTGAAGAAAATCCAACAATCTGAACGCGAACGCAAAGAGCTTGCCGGGATTAAAAGTCTGGCGCGGGATCGTGCGAAAAAAGCGAACCTGCACAATCGAAAATTGAGGGATTGTCGTATTCACTTAAATACAAAAGATAAGAAAGCCGAAGCTTCTTCTATCTTTATTGTTGAAGGGGATTCGGCTGCAGGTTCATTGACATCTTGTAGGGATGTGGGGACACAAGCTGTTTTTGCGTTGAAAGGGAAACCTCTCAATACTTACGGCCTGACAAAAAGAGTCTGTTATGAGAATGAAGAGTTCAATTTATTGCAAGCGGCCTTAAATATTGAGGACGGCCTGGATGGGCTACGCTACAATAAGGTGATTATCGCTACCGATGCGGATGTGGATGGGATGCATATTAGGCTATTGCTATTATCCTTCTTTCTACAGTTTTTCCCGGATCTTATTCGCAATGAACATCTCCATATTCTGGACACGCCACTTTTTAGGGTGCGCAATAAAAAGAAGACGATCTATTGTTACTCTGAAGACGAACGAAATAAGGCCTTAGAAGAACTAAGGAAGAATCCTGAGGTGACTCGATTTAAAGGATTGGGAGAAATTTC
>JAESUN010000303.1 GCA_016763045.1 Opitutaceae bacterium
GAATGTGTAAACACAGGACAAGTGCGCTAATAGCGGTTGTCTGTTTTATACGTTTACTTGGATTCTGGCGGGAAATCTTCACTCTACGGATTCGTTACAGGCATATTTGAAAATTAACAAATAGAAATGATTTTTAAATATGCTAAGAGACTTTCTTTTGAGAATGAATATTATTTTCGGGGTCGAAAGGCCTTAATCGTCTCTTCATTTGTCTCCAGATAGGGGCCACCGATGAGATCGATACAATAAGGGATTGCGGGAAAGATCGCTTCCAGGCATTCTCGAATGGCTTTGGGCTTTCCCGGTAGATTGATGAGAAGAGAGCTTCCGCGAATACCTGCTGTTTGCCGTGAGAGAATGGCTGTGGGTACGTATTGCAGGGAAGTTGCACGCATGAGTTCCCCGAAGCCAGGTAACATCTTTTGACAGACGGCTTCAGTTGCCTCTGGAGTCACATCGCGTATGGCCGGACCTGTTCCCCCTGTTGTGATGATCAAGCAGCATTTGTATGAATCGCTCAATTGGATGAGTTCTTCCTCTATTTGTGCCTGTTCATCCGGGATCACTCGGTAAATGGGATCAAAAGGGGTGGATAGATATTCTTCTAAAATGGCGACAGTGGCTTTCCCTGGAATGTCTTCGTAAATGCCGGCGCTCGCCCGATCTGAAATATTGATCACACCAATGTGGATCTTTTGAGTAGTCATAGTCTCGTAATGAGCCTAGATGGGCTCGGGTTCCATTAAAAAAAGGTGTTTTTTAGTTCACGAAAGGAAGGAGGGTTCTTTTTGCAGTGGACAAGATCTATTGCAAAGAGGACGCTGGTTTTACGGACAATAATGCTGTGATACATATCGAGGCAGCGAAATTGACCATTTATACGATATGGATGAAAAGGAATTCAGTGAGATAGTGGATCTGATTCGTAAGGAAGATGATCGCTTTGAAAAAAGGGCTTATTATTTTTTGAGGGACGCTCTGGACTTTACCCTTAAGGAACAGCAGAAAAAACGGCAAAGAAACCAGGAGACGGGAAACCATGTGAACGGAGAGGATCTTTTGAAGGGAATCCGAGTCTATGCTTTGGATCAGTTTGGGCCGATGGTGTTAACAGTCTTTAAAGAGTGGCGGATTAGATGCTGTGCAGATTTTGGGGGAATGGTTTTCAATCTGATCGAATATGGAGTCTGGAGTAAGACTGAAGACGATAAGCAAGAGGACTTTTTCGAAGTATATGATTTTGATGAAGCATTTGCTCGGCCTTTTCAACCGTCAGGAAGGTCTTTAACAGAAGTACCCGTCTTGTCATCTAAATGCTGAGATTAGGGTGTCTCGAATCATCGGGTGAGGTTTTTTAGCAAATTTTGCTCTCTGGAAATATGTCCAAAGTGAATTACACTAACTCTATTCAATCTAAGATTCTCGGTTCCCTAGGAGAACATACTGTTGAACGGTATCTTTTGCCGAATGGAATGACGATCATTCTCAAACCTGATAGTAGCAGTCCGATAAGTTCGGTCCAGGTCTGGGTCAAAAGTGGAAGTATCCATGAGGGTCGTTTTTTGGGAAGCGGGCTTTCTCATTTTGTTGAGCATATGCTTTTTAAAGGGACGACAAAGCGCTCTGGGCGTGAAATATCGACGACGGTTCAGGCTCACGGTGGATATATTAATGCCTATACCACATTTGACAGAACCGTCTACTATATCGAAATGCCGGGCGAACATACCGGAGTAGCTGTGGATTTGTTGGCAGATACTGTGCTTAATTCTACGTTTCCGGAAGAGGAAGTGGAGAAAGAGAAGGAAGTGATTTTGCGTGAAATTGATATGGGCCAAGATGATCCGGATCATCAATTGTCGGAGGCTATTTTTGAGACTGCTTTTCGAGAGCATCCTTATCGCTACCCGATTATTGGCCATCGTCAGGTTTTTGAATCGGTGAGCAGAGAGGACTTGCTAGAGTATTATAAAACGAGATATGTCCCGAATAACATTACTTTGATCGTAGTGGGCGATTTTGACCGGGAGAGTTTAAAGACATCGATTTCAGAAAGTTTTGGACAGTCGGCTCGTCAGAGATTGGAGCCTGTATATCTACCGGAGGAACCTAGGCAATTAGCTCCGCGCCTTAGAGCGCTTCATGAGGATGTCCAAATGACGCGTGTTGCCCATGGTTATCAGGTTCCTGGGTTAAGTCATTCAGATACTCCGTCTCTGGATATTCTCTCAAAGATTCTTGGCAATGGAGATAGTTCACTCTTTTGGCAGGTATTGAGAGAAGAGAAACAACTCGTCCATTCGGTCAGTGCGACAAATTGGACGCCAGGGACAGTAGGATTGTTTTATATTTCGATGCTTTGCGACCCTGATCAAAGAGATGCTGCGATGACTGAGTTGAAGAAGGTTATTCAGGAGGTTGCTTCTAATGGGGTTTCTGAAGAAGCCTTGCAGAAGTCAGTTCGGCAAGTGTTGGTAGGTGAAGTCAATGTTCGAAAAACGATGAGTGGTCAGGCTTCCCGTTTAGGCATGTCTGAAGTGGTTGTCGGTGAGCTAGGCTATGCGAAGGCATATCTTGAGCGCATTTCCTCCGTGACTTGTTCAGATATTAAACGAGTCGCAGAGCTTTATTTAAGGGACGATCGATTGACGATCGTTACGCATAATCCGAACACTATCGAACCAGTCAGAGCTTCAGTGGCTGTTGTTGAAGCGGGGAGCCTTGATTTTGAGGAGGTGCAATTGAAGAACGGTGTGAGGGTTCTTTTACGGGAGAATCATCATCTTCCGAACTTACACTTTAAATTAATTTGCCAAGGAGGTGCGTTACACGAGTCTGAAAAGAAAAGAGGTGTAACGGCTCTCATGGTAACTTTGATGACGAAAGATACCACGAGACGCTCAGCTGGGGAAGTTGCTGAAGCAATTGAGTCTGTCGGCGGATCTTTTGGTGAATTTTCAGGCAACAATAGCTTGGGTATGGGAATAGAAGTATTGCCGGATGATCAGGATCTCGCTTTGGAGCTCTTGAGTGATGCGACGCTGCGGCCGACTTTTAAAGAGGAGACTTTTGAACATGAAAAGAGCTCAATTGGCAGGTCTTCTCGAAGAGCAGGATGACATTGTCAGTGTCGGTAGAAAACTATTGAGAGAGAGTTTTTTTGAAGAGTATCCACTGTTTCTTAGTGGTGCTGGTTCGGAAAAAACTGTTTCAGCAATAGAGGTATCAGACGTCAGGGCACAGTATGAGAGACTGATCGTTGGCGGAAATGTTGTTTTGGCGGTATCAGGTGATTTTTGCCGAGAGGAGCTACTTCCAAAAATAGAACAGGCATTCGGTGAAATAGCTGAAGGGAGGGTCAAAAAACCTTCTTTTACTTTTCGAGAAAAGAGCAAGGGAATCGATCTTCAGAAGAAAATGGATCGTCAGCAGGTAATTGTTTATCAGGCCTTTCCTGGTCCAGGAGTGCTCTCGGAGGATTTTTATGTGAGTGAAGTGGCAGATGAACTCTTCAGCGGAATGTCTAGCAACCTGTTTGAGAGGGTGAGGGAAGAGCGTGGCTTGGCTTATTTTGTCCGCTCATCTAGGGTAATAGGGTTGGATGCTGGGATGTTTTATTTTTATGCAGGGACAAATCCTGATGGCTATCCTGGTGTCTTAGAAGAACTTGATCGTGAGATCATGCGTGTTTGTGAAGGGAACGTAACAAGAGAAGAATTGATACGTTGTCAGGTTCGTCTAAAGGCTGGGAAAAGAATGGGAATGCAGACAAATTCGTCTTGTGCTTCTCAGGCTGCTCTCAATGCAGCCTATGGGCTTCCAGTGAACGATTGGAGGGAATACGACAAACACATTGATCAAGTGACCATTGCAGATCTCAAGCAGTTTGCTCTCAAGAGACTTTGCTCTGAAAAACGAGTTCAGGTTTTGATTGGAGCTCTGTGACGATAGTTTGTCCTGATTACTATCGGGTTTTCCTTAACGAGTGAGTTGGACCTTAAGGAATTCGATATTTCCTTTTACCGAATTGTCCTGGTCGATCATATTGTCGACTGCTTTGCAGGCGTGAATAACTGTTCCATGGTCACGGCCTCCAAAGGCTTCTCCAATCTCTTTAAGAGAGTGTTTTGTTAGTGTCCGGCAAAGATACATCGCGATCTGTCGAGGGAAAGCGATATTGTTGGGTCTGCGTTTACTGACCATGTCAGATGGGCGAAGCTGAAAGAAATCAGAAACTCGCTTTTGAATCGTATCAATAGTGAGCTGTTGTTGGGCTTCTTCCATTAAAACATCACGGAGCAGACCTTCCACGGTAGGAATATCCAAGCTCTTACCGGTGAGGGATGAATAACTGGCTACTTTTATGAGAGCACCTTCGAGTCGTCGAATGTTTTTTGAAATGTGCTCTGCGATAAAAGTGATAATTTCTGTGCTGATATCGAAGCGATGTGCTTTGGCCTTTGCCTGAAGAATTGCCACACGAGTTTCGAAATCAGGGCGTTGAATGTCGGCCATCAATCCCCACTGAAAACGTGAGACTAGCCTGCTCTCAAGACGGGCTATTTCGCTGGCGGGGCGATCACTAGATAGAAAGATTTGTTTTTGAGATTCAAAGAGATCGTTAAAGGTGTGGAAGAATTCTTCTTGAATACGTTCTTTCCCACTTAGAAATTGAACATCATCGAGCAGGAGCACATCTACATTGCGATACTGCTGCCTGAATCGAGTCAGTGTATTATCCTGAATGGCACGAATAAATTCATTCGTGAATTTTTCAGATGAGAGATAGGCGATTTTTGCGTTTGGATTCCTTTGGAGGATTCCATGTCCGACTGCATGCATGAGATGCGTTTTTCCCAATCCCGTTTCTCCATAAAGGAAAAGAGGGTTGTAAGCTTGGGCAGGTGCTTGGGCTATTGCCATTGATGCTGCATGAGCGAGCTGGCTATTGCTACCTACGACAAAGTTTTCAAAAGTATTACGGGGATTGAGCGAGCCTGTCAGGTGCTTGCGTTTGTTACTGTCGTTGGTTCGATCGGCCCCTTGAAGGGTAAAAAGAGATCTTCCTGTTTGAAGCCTTTCTTTTGAGATAGGTATTACTTCCTCTGGTTTGTCGGATTGAGTGAGTAGAGAAATGCTCATACCATTGTCCTCAGCTTTGGAACGAACATGTTTTGTAATAAGATCCAGATAGTTGTCGTGTATCCAGATGGCGGCAAAATCATTGGGAACACTTAAGACGAGGGTATCAGAATCACTTTCTTCCTCTAGGCAAACAATTGTCTCAAACCACGATTGAAAAATATCCCGTGGCAAGACAGCAGCTAACTCAGTTTTTGCATTATCCCACAGTGTCAGTGGATTCAAGAGTGCTGGCATTGATTTAAAGACTGGGATGGAGGTTATTCACAGATGTTTTTTTGGGGTGCTCAACCTTTATATTTTCGTTGCGAACATCGTCTATGGAAATCATTAGGAATTGGGTTTTTCAGTCAAACAGAAGAGATAGATTTTTATTATCTTTAACTTATTGATTGATAAACGTTTATGAATCGATCCGTAGTTTTCGGTGCCTAGAAAGAATTAAAGCTGATAAAAAATGGACTAATTGAATAAGTGGTAACTGGAGTGTTCTAATAACGTTAAAGGAAAGGATGTTTTCAAGATCAACCTTTCAACAAGTTATTAACATTCAGAATGAGGATAAGTTTTTAGGGTTTTTTATTGCTTTTTTTTAATTTTTTGACTCTAGGAAAGGAAGCCTCAGTGGGCTTGTTTAAGTGGTTTATCCAAAGAAATTTAACAGTTTTCGGTAAGCCAAAAAAAGGGTAAAGGCTCCCTATTTTTTTTCCGGATTCATGTGCGCTATCAGTTTGTCATTAAATTCTTTTGCGGAGTCATAGCCCATTGTTTTAAGGGCCTGCACCATTGCTACGACTTCCACTAAACGAGCAATGTCTCTACCGGGTTTCACATAGAGTTTTATATGAGGAACTTTGATCCCGAGGATTTCATAGAAACTTTGCTCTAATCCTGTCCTGTCTTCGATAATATTAGGCGATGCTTCTTTTAAACTGATGACCAGATCAATTCGCTTTTGAAGTCGAAAGCTACGAATTCCAAACATCTTTGCGATATCAACGATCCCGAGCCCTCTGCATTCCATGTAGCCACGATTTAATTCAAAACTGGAAGCCATTAGTTCTCGTTCATCGAGAAGCTTAATGCGGGTAAGATCGTCGGAAACAAGGCTGAAGCCATGCTCGATGAGAGCTAGAGCACACTCACTTTTTCCTACTCCGCTATCACCTCTAATGAGAACCCCAACTCCTTTGATATCCATCGTAGTCCCATGCTCTGTTGTGGTTGGGGCGAATTCATTATCAATACAGAGCGTTGCGGCATTAATGAAGTTCATTGTGATCATCGGGGTACTGAGGATGGTTAGTCGACGTCGCTCTGCGATATCACGCATGGATTTCGTCAGTCTGAAATTCCTGGAAACGACAATACAGGGAATCGAACGATCTACTAGCTTGTTCAATATTTCAGTTTGTCGGTTATCACTGAGTGTTTTGAAATAGGTCATCTCTGCGGACCCGAAGACCTGTAATCGTTTGTTTGCGAAGTATTTGAAGAAGCCAGTGAGAGCTAGAGCAGGGCGATTTATACTTCCTTCTCGGATGACTCGGTTAAGGCCTTTTTCTCCGACAAGTAATTTCAGTCCGAGTCGTTGTTGATACGTTTTAAAGAAATGATCTACCGTAATGCTGTGTTTCTTTTTCCCTTTATTTTGAATCGGCATGATGAAGGCAGGGGTTAGAGATTGAAATTTTCTCCAAGGTAGAATTTTCGGCTTTGGGCATCATTGATCAAGAACTCACTATTTCCTTCACAAAGGACTTTTCCTTCATGGATGAGGTAGGCTCTGTCCACGATACGTAGAGTTTCTCGAACGTTGTGATCAGTGATGAGTATCCCTATTCCCTTCTTTTTGAGTGCCAGAATGATCTTTTGCACTTCTGCTACGCTGATGGGGTCTACTCCGCTGAAAGGCTCATCCATGAGAAGAAAACGGGGTTTCGTGACCAGTGCTCGCGAAATTTCGAGCCGGCGGCGTTCCCCACCACTAAGAGTGTAGGCTTTTTGACCGGCCAAGGCTGTTAAATTGAGTTCCTCCAGATGTTCCGCGGTCGCGATCGCTCTTTCTCTTTTAGAAAGAGGTAATGTCTCAACGATGGCTCGAATGTTTTGTTCGACGGTTAATTTTTGAAAAGTGCTGGGCTCCTGTGGGAGATAGCCAATGCCGAGTCTTGCGCGACGGTGCATCCTTTTTTGGGTGATATCTTCTCCGTCAAGTAGGACTTTCCCTTCACTCGGAGGAATGAGTCCTACGATCATATAAAAGCTGGTTGTTTTTCCGGCTCCATTTGGCCCCAGTAGCCCCACGACTTCTCCAGCGGAAACGGTCAGGTTGATGCCATTGACGACTCTGCGAGTCCCAAAAATTTTAACGAGTTCTTCGGTCTGTATGACCGAATCAGTTGTTCTGGGTTGTTGCTCCATTTGAGATGGATTCTCGAGGGTTGTCATTGTTTCTTAGTGGAAGGAGTCGAGGTTGTTGAGCCATTATTCTCCTCCATGAGAGATGAACCTGTGGACCCTTGGTTCTCGGTGGAAGAATCGCTTGAAGGTTCAGGTTTAGTGGAGGTAGAGGATTCCTCGGAGGGTCTTCTGGGCTTTGTGCTTATCGCATCATTTTCTTTTTCGTTAAAACCAAGGTCAGGGAGGGAAGATGAAGAAGCTCGTACACGATTATTTAGATCGCTTTCGACGAGGATCTTTCCGATACCGCGGAATAGAGTGAGTTTACCTCCGGTGATGACGTTTCCTTGGTTGTCTGTTACTTTTGGTCTTTTTGTCAGAACTATTTTATCTTCATTAGGATAAACTTCTGCTTTTCCTGCCGTGGCTGTCCTTCCTTTTTGGCCGATGGTAACATGTCCTGTTGCAATGATGGAGCGTATACTCCCGAGTTTTTGCGTGGAGGAATCTGGGTTGTCATTTCGTTCTGTTTGGATCTCGAGAAAATCGCAGGTGACGACCAAGTTTGTTCCAGTGAGCCTTATGTTCCCAGTAAAATGGAAGATGGCGCTTTTGCCATCATTATTCATCTCAAGGCGATCACTACTGATCACTGTTTGTTGGGCATCAGGAATATCAGTTTTTGCTCGCAGAGACGTTACCGCGAGGAGAGGCAGGATAGAAAAGGAAAGTATTTTTAAGAACGAGGTATGTTTCATAGAAGAAGGTCACCGATGTTTTGAAAAAATGTTACCAGAACCTTTTCCTCAATGACGATGGCTTTGGGGTCACTGGTCCACTGCCATTTTTTGCCTGTAATGAGGTAGTTCTTGTTTTCGATACGAATGCTTTCAGTGCCAAAGACTCGATTGTCATTGATCACCATTATAGCACTTGGGCTAGTGATTTGGGTTTCGAGAATTTTGGCAGCCGTGCCAGAAAAAACCTGAAGGCGGATTCTGACAAGTTCTATATTAGTGTCATCAACCATCAGCCCTTTATCCCCTTGGATTTCCCACGCCTTAAAGCCTTCTTCATTAAACATTGGAAGGCGGAAGTTTTCGATCGGAGCATTGGGGATCATTTGAGCTGCCCCCGAGCTCCAAAAGAAGGGGAGGACAAAAATAAATATGTATCGAAATAAAAGCATTTCAGTGAAACATTCTATGGGTTCGTTGCTCGGTGCTTGAGCAAATGTTCGCAGATTTCCCTTACGGCTCCCTTCCCGGCAGCTCGGATCGTTACGTAATCTGCTGCTTCAAGAGTTGCGGGCATAGCGTCAGGCACGGTGATTCCGACAGCGGCCCATCTTATGGCGTCTATGTCTATGTCATCATCGCCCATATAACAGATTTCATGTTGGGAAAGGTTTAAGTCGGATGCAAGTTCGCCGAGGGCCTGAAGCTTGTCGATTCTTCCTTGAATGAGGTGGGGGATTTTTAGTTCTTTGGCCCTAAAAGTTGTTACTTCTGAAGCGCGTCCGGAGATCCAGGCTGTCTGGATTCCTTCCTGTTTAAGTCGGACGAGTCCCAGTCCATCGAGAATTGAAAAGACTTTGGATTCTTTTCCATCAGATGAAATCCGTATCGTCCCATCGGTTAAGATGCCGTCTACGTCCATGGCAAACAGTTTGATATTGGCCCAGACAGATTGTTCGATTGGAGATTTCATATTATGGGGGAGAGTTCTATTCCATCCACTCAATCAGGGCTTCTGCGATGGATTCCTGAGAAGGGCGGTAGATTGTTTCAAGTTCAGGAGCATAAGGGACAGGCACATCGAGAGAGCTTATGCGTAGTGGAGGGCTCTCCAGATCAAAGAAAAGTTCTTCAACGAGCTGGCTGACAATCTCGGCCCCAAAGCCTGCAGTGCGGCGAGCTTCATTAATCACTGCTAAACGGTGCGTACGTGACAGTGATTCTTTAATACTGGTAAGGTCCAGAGGGGAAAGAGCCCGAAGGTCAAAAAGATCAAAGGTGTACTCATATTCTTCTTCCAGGTAGGCAAGGGCTCTTTGGGCATAGAGAGTCATCTCTCCATATGTAACGATCGTTCCATTTTTTCCAGAGGTAATCTGTCGGGGTTTCCATACGGATTGATAATCTTGATCAAAGGAGACCGGGCCTTTTGAGCGGTAGAGCGCCTTATGTTCAAAGATAAGCACTGGGTTATCATCTTCATATGCTGCCAGGAGTGCATTGTAAGCATCTTGTGGTGTACTTGGATAGAGGAGTTTCAGACCAGGAGCTTGTAAGTAGAGGCTCTCGAGGTCTTGAGAATGAAAAGAGCCAAAGCCAATCCCACCACCACAAGGGAAGCGGAGAACAAGCGGAACTTTTGCGCCAGACCTGTAGTGATAGGTCGCTGCGTTGAGTAGGATTTGGGTGGTTGCGTCCGTCGCAAAGTCTGCGAATTGAAATTCGATGATTGGGCGGTGCCCATTCAGTGCAAGTCCAGTTGCGTATCCGACCGTCGCAGATTCAGCGACAGGTGTATTGAGGACTTTTTGTCGGCCAAATTCCTTAAAAAGATCTTTGGTCGTTTTAAAAGGGCTTCCGTATATTGCGATATCCTGACCCATCAGGATCGATTCGGGGCATTCCGAGAGTATCTTATGATGCGCCTTCTGAAGAGCTTGGGCCAGAGTGAGCGTCTGTACCGTATCATCAGATTTCCAGTTGGATCCTCTTTGGGATGGAGAAAAGATGTCCTTGATCAGGTTTTCTTTTGATGGAGAGATCGGTGGGTGAGCGATGGCTTCGCTCAGAACTTGTTCTAGGAAAGTTGTTAGCTCCTTTTCGATACGGAGGATGTCTTTTTCGAACCCTCCGTAATCAATCGATTGCGCAATCTCGGTAGAGCATCTATTTTAGCCCACTTCTCATTCTGTCCTTCGGGGAGATAATCGCAGGTGTCGGAGGCTGAATGACCTCGCAGGCGAAGAGTCTGGGCTTCAATAAGAAGAGGTTTCCCTGTTTTCCTGACCGTTTCGAAAGCTTTTGAGAGAACCTTTAGAGTTTCTTCAGTATCAGATGTATCCAGTGATATTCCTTCCATTTCATAGCCAGAGGCTCGTTGAACGAGTGTCTTACAGGCATACTGTTCGGAGGTTGGCGTTGAATAAGCGTAGTGATTGTTCTCGATGATGAAAACGGTCGGGACATTGAATACGCTGGCGATATTCATGCTTTCGTGAATATCGCCCGTGCTACTGGAACCGTCGCCTATAAAAGTAACTCCTATGGCATTGATCCCATTACGCCTTTGTGAATCAACTCCTCCAATAACATTGGAGCACATAGCTCCCAGGTGGCTGATCATAGGATAGCTGCGATTGGCGGGGTCACCGTGATGCACATTCCCTTCGCGAGCTTTGGTGGGGCTGCCGCTGTTGGCTAGATACTGTGATAAATGCTTACCGAGGTGTCCGCTCCAAATTAAATGTCCTCCTAATCCTCTGTGAGTCCAGGAAATGACGTCTTTCTCTTTGTTGAGCAGAAGAGCAACCGGGATTGCTAGACCTTCATTCCCTTGGCCTCCCGCTGCCGTGCCTCTGACTAATCCTTGTCGAAAGAGCTCATGTATGCGGTCGTCGACGATTCGAGAAAAGTGCATCCAAGTGAAGGAGAGCAGCAAGGCTTGGTCGATTTTGGAGAGATCGTTGTCCGAGAGGTCTTTGTTGGAGAGAAGATCGGGCGGTAGTGTGTATTCCATATGAAATGAAACTTGATAGCGTGTGCCCTAGAAGGATTCGAGAAAAATTCGAGGTTATATTGATGCAGCAATATCTTCTCTCTAAGAGCGAGAATTAACTTTAAACACCATTTTACCTGTGAATTCCGATCTTATAATAGGTAAATGCCCCTCAAAAACTCCTTTTTAGTCTTCTTTTTAAGGGAAGACAGAAGTGCCTGGCCGAACCATGAAATACGATGGATTTTTGGGAGGGGGGGAAACACCATCTTTGCATTCCTCAGCCGACCAGACAAATTGTTTCTGTATTAGAAAATGTACTAAATATTTCAATGCTAGACATAAGTCTTAATCAATTCCCAGCACCTACTCTTTTCTATATTTTTTTAAAAAACTGTAAAGGTCAAGCATTCTTGTGATGCCCCCCAAAGAGTTTTTCGGTAGCAGAACCATTCTACTGGCATTTATTGGAGGCGAATGAGCTTCGTTAGATGAAATTGATGTAGTGGAAAATGAGGTTTTTGTAGCTCCTGACATATTTCTAACATAGCGCTCATAA
>JAESUN010000304.1 GCA_016763045.1 Opitutaceae bacterium
ATAGCCATGATCGCATCCATATTAGCTGGATTTCCAGCCAGGTGAACCGCAATGATAGCTTTGGTCTTTGGCGTGACACAGGCTTCGATCGAAGCGGGGTCCATATTGTATGTATGAGGCTCCAGGTCTGCAAAAACAGGCACACATTGTTCCACGAGTGCACCGATGAATGTTCCCATATCGGTAATAGGTGTGGTGATGATTTCATCTCCAGGCTTTAGATTGAGAGCAGCGACTGCCATGTGAATAGCCGCAGTCCCAGAGGAGCAAGGGGCACAGTGTTCAAAGGGATAATGTTTCCGGAATTCTACTAGCATGGCAGCGGTCTGAGGTCCATTCCAGTAGAAGAGGGAATCTTGTTCTACCATTTCGGTCAGACGTTCCAGTTCTTCTTTTCCCCAGCGCTTCAATGGAGGCATTGGTTCGTCGACAGCGGGGCTTCCGCCGTTAATAGCCAAAGATTCGTTTGATACAGTGCTCATAGGTAGTTTGTAATTGTTAGTTGTTTAAAATTCGGTCGAATGCCAGTAAGTTGAGCATTAGGCGTCTGGGGAGATGATAGTTTTCTTTTCGTCCAAGTTCTCTCTTTCGAAAATCTCCATCTCTATAGCTTCCATAAGCCCAGACCGGGTAGCCGTGCTTGGCGAGGTGAAACTTTTCTGTAATGTAGTCCTGAGTGCGGATGAACCAATCAAGTGGCCACTTGAGATTGGTGTGTTCTAACAACATCAGGCAACCAATGAGGACTTCTTCGTGTTGCCAGAGGTGGCGAATTGGGTTGAGTCCTTCGTTGAGTTTGAGTCCGTCACTAAAGCCTCCCGCTTCATCATCCCAGGCTCTTTCCAGGTGGTTTTTAAAACGGTCGGTAGCGGTCTCAAACATCGTTTGATCTTTGAGGAAGAGTGCTGCTTCCATGATCATCCAGTATGTCTCGGTTGCGTGACCGAGGTAGAAGAAATTCTCGTTTTTGTCATGGGGGCGATTTAGATCTTTATCGAGAACTTCGTTGGTTAATTGATGTTCTGGATTCCAGAATTTATGAAGGACGTTGTCGATGGCTTCTAGCAGCAGTGATCTCAATCTTGCGTCTTCTCTTTGCACCAGCATTTGGGGAATGGTGTTAATCAAGACCATTTCGGATCCGAGAATGCGCATTCCCGTGTAGTTATGAGGAATGTAACCGATGGCCTCATCTTCAACTTTACGATTCGGATTATGAAAGTGATGAAGTGAACGATAGAGGCATTCATTTGCGAAATCCAAAGCAGACTCATCTCCGGTGGCATGGGCATATGCCTGAAATCCCTCTGAAACAAAGATACCTGCGTAACCGAGTTCATCAATTTGTTCGATTGGGATTCCATTTCGATCGACTGAGAGATACCAGTCGTTGTTTTTATCGCGGCCATATTTTCGTAGAAAAGAAGCTGTCTTATGGACTATCTCCAGAGATTTTTCTCTGTGCTCGGGGAAGTGTTGGGCGAGGAATGAGTAAACCCAAAGACCTCTTCCTTGGTACCACAGATACTTATGATCATTTATCCGAGTTCCGTCGTGTTCTAAGGCACACATGAAACCGCCTTTTTCATGGTCGATACCGAATTTTTCCCAGAAAGGGAGATAATCTTCAAAGAGATCGTGACGATAGGTTTCTCTCAGTTCTTTTAGTTTTTTTAGCTCTTCTGGTGACCAGCTTTTCATAGAGGGTGAATGGGTAGGGGTAAGGGGGAGATGGATTTTCCTGTTGGATGGGATCTAGACAACGACGTCGCTTTTCGGCAAGGGAATCTACGATAATGAAGAAGAAAAAAGCTTGTAGAGGAAAAGAGGATTATATGGAGAGGAACTCTCTCGTAAGAAAGCTTTCAGCACTGATAAAGACAGTTTGAAAATGTTTAATTCTAGCCTTTTTCCTGGTTGAAGAAATGGAGTTTTATGTGGTCACATACTCTGAATCCCATAAGACTCTTCCTGCTTTTACTCATCCTCCTACATTGTTTTGAAAAATGAAAGATAAACAACCCCGCCCATATGTTCTGTCTGAGACAGATTATCGTTCCGTTTTAGACACAGATATTCAGGTTTGTTTACTTCCGTGGGGTGCTACCGAGGCACATAATTACCATCTCCCATATTGTACAGATGTGACCCAGTGCGATCGGATTGCGGAAGAATCAGCCCGAATAGCATGGGAAGCAGGGGAGAAAGTGATGGCCTTGCCCACTATTCCTTTTGGCGTTAATACCGGGCAGGCCGATGTGAAGCTGGATATCAATCTTTCGCCCAGCACTCAGTTTGCCATACTAAAGGATATTACGGACACAATGGTAAGGCATGGTATTCCTAAATTGGTTATTATGAATGGGCATGGAGGAAATGATTTTCGACAGATGGTTCGAGAGTTACAATTTACTCGTCCAGAAATCCTCTTGGTTACATTCGACCGGTTTACATCCGTTGATCGGGCTCCACATTTTGATGAGGCGGGTTGCCATGCGGGTGAGATGGAGACCAGCTTGATGCTTCATTTTGCTCCTGAACTCGTAAAGCCTTTATCAACGGCCGGGCCCGGCCGTGAGAAACAGATTAAGCTGAAAGGAGTTCAGGAAGGCTGGGTTTTTGCCCAGCGTGAATGGCCAAAAGCGACAGAGGATACTGGTATGGGCAATCCTGCGCTAGCGACTGCAGAGAAGGGTGAGCAGTTCTTTAGGGTTGTGACCAAAAAGGTAGGCGCCTTTCTCATCGAATTGGCGCAGGCAGATATCAATGACCTTTACGAGGAGTAATCTCGTAAAGGGAAAAATCCTGCTACGCTCTCTATAAAGTCGGCGAAGTAGATTGGCTTACGCCCCTTATAGCTTGAAGAACTTTTTGGCATTACCCTGGCCGATCTGTTTTTTAAGTTTTGCGGAAATTGGTGCCACTTCGAGTTTCATCGTATTGGCTTTTGTCACCATGAGTGGGGTGTGAGAGCCAAAGAAAAGACGATCTGGGCTGAGCTTTTTTAAAAGTTCATTAATGAGGTCGTGCCAATCGGCGAAGGACATATCGGTGCTGAAGGTTTCGCATTGATCCGCGAGCTCGAAGATTTCAGGGCGATAAAGTCCTGTGCAAAGGAAGCGAAATTCTGGAAAGCGCTCACCGATTCCAGCGAGTTGTTTCAATGGCACACCATTAACCTTTAAGCCAAAATATTGATGGCGCTCATCTAGCATGCGAACATTGATGATCAATCGGATGCCATGTTCGCTTAGGTAACGAATCAGGGCGTTTACGCGACCAGAGTTGAGCGAGTAGTTATGAAAGTTAGGGTAAATTTTGACTGCTTTTAAGTCTGTCTTTTTCCGGTAAGTTTCCAGTCCCTCGAGCCAATCGGGATTATACAGGTTGAGAACTGGAACAGGTGTAAAACGATCATAGCGTTTGGTCGCTTTGATCAGTTCCAGATTGTATGGATGGGGATCAGGAGTGAACAATGTCTCGAGATGTGAAATCAGTGCATGCCCGATGCCGTTCTTTGTTAAATGGGTTTCGAGAGCTGTTAGAGTGCGCTTGGGAAGCCGTGCGAAGGGCCAATGGCCAAAGGAAGCATTTGTATCAATTAACATAGGAAAAGAGGTTTTAGGTTGGGTTGGTCTTAGACTTTCGAATGTTTAGTTTCCTTTCAGGCCAAGGAGATTTTTGGCGTTGGTATAGAGGATCTTCTTTTTAGCATCTGTGCTGATATCCGCTCCTGTTACCCGGCCAATGCATTGACCCAGTTCGCGGATCGGAATATCCGAACCATAGAGGATTCGGTCTTCACCGAGCAGGTCGACGGCGGTTTCAACCAGTCCGTCAAAAGGTAGGCAGGAAGAGGTGTCGACCCAAAGGTTGGAGAGTCCTTTGGCTTCGAGAATGCCACGGCCGCCAATGCCAAAGAGGTGAGCCATAATGACCTTCACATTGGGAAAACGATGCGCGAGCAAACAGGTGTCGGATGAATCCGAGTGAGATTTCCGCATTGCTTGTCCTTTGGTATCCCAGGTGTGTTGAAGCACGGGGATATTGGCTTCTTCGGCGATTTTCATCAGAGGTTTCATGACGGCGTCACGGGAATTATTGGTGATTTCCAGTTTGATCCCTTTGAATCCCATTTCGAGACAGCGATCCAACTCCTTGCGCATGACCTTTTCTCCTAAATTCGGATTGAGGCAGCAAAACCCAATGATGAAATTCGGCTGCCATTTCATCACTTGTTTTGTCGTATCGTTGATCGATTTACATTGGGCGGCATTGGGAGTGGGGCCATGAACCAGGACATCTCCCAGATTGACCATTTTTTCAATGCCCAGAGACTTTGAGTATTTCGCTAACTTATCAATCGCTGCTTTGGTGAAGCCTTTAGTAAAAAAAACGGAATGAGTATGGATGTCGATTATTCGCATGTTAAAAAAGGGGGGGCGATGGCTCTGATGAGAGGATTGGCAAAGAAAGCGATAGTTATGTCTTCTCGATACTGTTTACAGACTAAAATGCTTCGATGCCTGTTTTTTTGATATGGAATCCAGCTTGAGAAAAGAATGTGAAGGATCCTCTAGGCGAGTTGCAGCAGCTTTTGAGCATTGGAAAAGAGGATCTTCTTTTTTGCATCTACACTAATATCAGCTCCAGTGATCCGACCAATACATTGGCCGAGTTCGCGGATTGGAATATCAGAACCGTAGAGAATTCGATCTGCTCCTAGTATCTCAACGGCGGGTTCAACTAATCCATCAACGGGTAGACAGGAAGAAGTATCGACCCAAAGGTTGCTGAGTCCTTTGGCTTCAAGAATACCGCGAACGCCCATTCCGAAGAGATGGGCCATGATGATTTTTACGTTGGGGAAGCGATGAGCCAGTAGACATGTATCGGACGAGTCTGAGTGGATTTTCCGCCGCGCTTTTCCTTTGGTATCACCAGTGTGTTGAAGCACGGGGAGATTGTAGTCTTCGGCGGCTTTCATAAGAGGTCTCATCACTGCATCACGGGCATTGTTGGCTGCTTCCAGTTTAATCCCTTTGAAGCCAAGCTCGATACAACGATCAAGTTCCTTGCGGAGAGATTTTTCACCCAAGGTTGGATTCAAGTGGCAGAATCCGATAAAGAAATTGGGGTGCCATTCCATGATCCGTTTTGTTGTATCATTGATGGACTTGAGTTGTTGCGTATTTGGATTGAGTCCGTAAGCGACGACATCGCCTAGGCTGA
>JAESUN010000305.1 GCA_016763045.1 Opitutaceae bacterium
ATACGGAGGTTAAAGGACCACTTTTGCGGGTATTTTCGAGACCACTGACAACGTATATCATGTCTAATCGATCTGTAAGTAATTGATTACCAACAAATAACCATACAAAAAACGGTCATTATTGGGTAAATATGTAATTTTGGCTCAGTTTATACCCGGGTTGACCCTCTGCTCTCCGGTCTTATTGAGACCTTGTTGAGACTGAATTGTCGTGACCTGGATACTACTTAGTTAAAAAATTTGTGTGAAGGTGAACCGGTTCTAGAGACAACTCTTCCTCTGTCTATATGGGGTCCCTTTTTGCGCCACTAATATTATTCAGTTTGTCGCTCCCACACACACGATTGACTTAGGAGATTTATCAACTAAGTTTAGGAGGTCGAAACCACTTCGGCAAATGAACAATGAGCGTGTTGCTACATTTTATCGCAGCCATCGCAGTCATCGCATTTGGCATACTCGCTATGGCGATTGGGCAAATCCTACGCAGGAAGAGCATTTCGCATTGCGGTGGATCAAGCATGACGTTCCGCGGTGAAAAAATCCGCTGCCCCGCCTGCAAAGGCAAAACGGTTCCCGACTGTCAGAAACTGGAGGATCTTAAGGCGAAACTTGACGAGTGCTAATTCGATTCGCTTGGTTTTTCCAAGCCCAAAATCGCAAAACCCGAACTTAAGATCCGACGAAAACTGCCATCGCTTTCCGCGATGATGAAGAAGGCTTCCACATCCGGCATGGACTCAATCCAATCCAACCCTTCTTCCTCTCCCATTACGAACACTGCAGTAGCGATTCCATCTGCAAACATGCAATCGGTCGCGACCACAGAGACGCTTGCAAGTCGGTGCGTCACAGGATGACCGGTACGTGGGTCTAAAATGTGAGACAAGGTATTGCCTTCTTTATCCAAGATGAAGTTGCGATACCTGCCTGAAGTCGCGATAGCTTTATCGACTAGTTCGATCACCGCATCCAAACTCTCGCCTGGTAGCAAATCGGGATTCGGCGTTTCTATACCCACTCTCCAAGGGCGCCCTCCCTCGCCTAATCCTCTCACATATATTTCACCGCCAATCTCTACAAAAGTATTGGCTAATCCTCTATTGCGCAGCAAATCCGAAATCGCATCAACGGCATAACCTTTTGCGATGGCGTTTAAATTCAACTGCAAGCCAGGAACCTTTTTTCGTATCCAAGTTTGGGAAACAATCTCAAGATTCGCGTATCCTGTTTTTTTAAGGGCTAGCTGAATCTGCTCCTCCGATGGGAGACCGGGTGACGGGCGGCGGTGGCCGAATCCCCACAAATTTATAAGCGGGTCCAAGGCAGGATCGAAGGCGTTTTTCGAGCGTTCGCCCACGTCGAGGGCCGCTTGGACGACTTTTGCAAAGGAAGGAGAAACCTCGAACGGATCGATTGAATCGCTCCTATTGAAGCGACTGATTTCACTCTGATCTCGGTAAGTCGACATCTGGTCATTCAAGTCTTCCAGCAAGCGTTCTACGTCCTCTCGAAGCGCCTTGAATTCCGTAACGCTCAAGTCTTCGTTAATAGCCTTGATCGAATAGGTAGTCCCCATCGTGAAGCCATCCAGAGAGAGTTGATCGGGAGCGGGTTGGCCCCGAAAAATCATCCAGACCGTAAGCGCAACGATAACGGATCCCACGAATATCGTTTTGCGTGGATCAAATTGGCGAGGTTGGACTACAATTGGCATACGTGACGCTAGGATTCGGCTGGAACCGACTTCTTTTAAAACCCTCTTCAGTAATCAATTAAAGAATATAAAGCGAAAACCAACTTGAAGGCAGTGTCAATCGAACGAATGAGAACACGCGTTTTCACCGCTACCAAAAAACGATGCTAGAACTCGTCGAACGCGATCATCTCTTTTTCCACTCCGAGATCGTAGAGCATCTTTTGTACCGCTTGGATCATCATCGGGGGTCCACATAAGTAGTACTCTACTTCCGATGGGTCTGGATGCTTGTCGAGGTACTTTTCTAAGACTACCGAATGAATGAATCCGGTTGGCCCCGTCCAATTGTCTTCCGGCTGAGGTTCGCTCAATGCGACGTGGAAGGAAAAATTGGGAAATTCCTTTTCGATCTTCTCAAAATGATCCGTATAGAACATCTCGCGAAGCGAGCGGGCTCCATACCAGTAGCTCACCTCTCTCCCAGTACGTTGCGAATGAAAGAGGTCGAAAATATGACTACGCATGGGAGCCATACCGGCGTCCCCCCCAATATAGACCATTTCGCGCTCCGTCTCCTTTGAGAAAAACTCGCCAAAGGGGCCACTGACCTCCACTTCATCTCCTGGCTTCAGATTAAACATGTAGCTCGAAGCCACTCCGGGAGAAACATCCAGTTTTGGCGGAGGCGTAGCGATGCGAACATTCAACATAACCTGGTTTCCCTCAGCTGGATGATTGGCCATCGAGTAGGCGCGAAAACAAGGTTCTCGGTTGTCTACTGATAGATCCCAGAACTTAAACCGATCCCAATCTTCACGATATTCTTCCTCCACATCGAAATCCTTAAACGACAACTTGTATTTCGGGATATCGATTTGGATGTAACCGCCCGCTTGGAAATTCAGATCAACTCCCGTCGGCAAGTCGATCATGAGCTCCTTGATAAAAGTCGCCACGTTTTGATTAGACCGAACCGTCCCGTTGAACTTTCGAATCTCCAGGACCTCGTCGGGAATCGATATCTTCATGTCTTCCTTGACCTTTACTTGGCAGCCTAGGCGCATCCCCTCTTTCGCATCCTTCTTTCCGATGTATCCCGTTTCAGTCGGCAAGATGCTCCCACCACCCTCTAGTACGTGGCACTTGCACATAGCACAGGTTCCGCCGCCGCCACATGCAGAAGGCAAATACACCTTTTCACTCGCCAATGCAGAAAGCAAAGTGCCTCCCGGCTTAATCTTCAGCGTTTTCTTGCCGCCGTTGATATCGATCGTCACCTCTCCATCGGGAGACAGGATTTCAGACGATATTATAATCCAAGCCACGAGAAAAATAATGTTTCCCGTGAAGACGACAACGCTGACGATTACGAATGTGGAGAGCATGGCAGTTTATAGCTTAATACCAGAGAAGCAAAGAAAACCGATAGACATAAGGCCAGTGATAATAAAGGTCATTCCCAATCCTTTTAGTCCTGGGGGTATGTTCGAATATCGAATTTTCTTCCGAATCGCTGCCATTCCTACAATGGCCAAAAAGAAGCCCATGCCTGCCGATATTCCGAACACAGTCGCTTGCGGCAATGTGTAGTCGCGCTCCACCATGAACAAGGAGCCGCCCAGAATTGCGCAATTCACAGTTATCAAGGGAAGGAAGATTCCAAGAGCCTGATACAAGGGAGGAAAATACTTGTCTAAGACCAATTCAACAAATTGTACGATCGAAGCGATGATCGCGATGAATAAAATGAGATTCAAAAACGACAAATCCAAGGAAGCCAGCTGCTCATTCCCCGTCCAGGCCAGGGCTCCGTCATTCAATAAATATTCGTTAATTCCCCAATTCAAGGGGCACGTAATTCCCAGGACGAAAATGACCGCCATACCCAAACCAGTCGCTGTCTCGACTTTTTTCGACAACGCGAGAAAAGAGCACATGCCTAGAAAATAGGCTAAAACGATGTTCTCGATGAATATCGTTTTTACTGCTAAATTTAATAGTTCCATCTCAATTCCTAGTCTTCTTCAACTTTATGAATAACACTGCGTTGTATCCAAATAATAAGACCTATTATTATAAACGCTCCAGGGGCCAAGATCACTAGCCCATTCCCCTCGTATGCCAGTGGCAGGACTTGATAGTTATACCAAGTGCCGAAACCGATAACCTCGCGCAATGAAGCGACAACGATCAATATCGCGCTGTACCCGAGGCCATTGCCAAACCCATCGACCAGCGACAGTCTCGGAGGATTCTGCAGCGCAAAGGCTTCCGCTCGCCCCATCACAATGCAGTTGGTTATTATTAAGCCCACAAAAACGCTTAGCTGGCGGCTCACGTCGTACATGTACGCCTTCAAGATGTTGTCTGCCAAAATAACGAGTGAAGCGATTACCGTCATTTCTACGATCATTCGTATTTTAGACGGCATTACATTTCGAAGCAGCGAAATAATTAAATTAGAACAAATCAGTACACTGGTCAAGGCGAGCGACATTACGAACGACGTCTCTACTTTTATTGTCACCGCTAACGCGGAACAGATTCCCAACACTTGTACCGTAATTGGGTTATTATCGGAAAGCGGGTCCAATACAGTTTCTTTCAACTTAGCCATCCCCAATCCCTTTCGTTTTTCTAATCTTACTGAAATATCGTTCGTACAAGGCCAAGTCACGATTCAAGAAAACAGTAAGCCCATTCCCGGTCATGGTAGCCGCGCTAATGCCCGATACTGCATGCAATTCGTCCGAATCGGCCCCTTCCCTTTTCACTTCGAATCGCTGCAAATCGCCCGCCGTGAAGAAGACCTTCCCTTTAAACTGATCCTGAAACCAAGCCTTCTCAACCTCGGCTCCCATTCCTGGAGTTTCGCCATGCTTATAGAAAGTGATCCCGCTGAATTCAGTCAGCGTACTATCGACAGCTAAGTATCCATAAATCATCGACCAGAGCCCTAAACCGGAAACGGGAAACGAATACTGAACAATCTCGCCATTTTCTGTCCAGCGATATAAAGGCAGCATAGTCCTGTCTTTGCTAGACTTTGCGTTCCGCTCATTTCTCGGTATGTCCTCGCTAGTCAACCCTTCTAGCAGTGATCCGGTCTCCTTGTCGATGAGGATTTCTTCGATATGCGCGGCGAAAACGAGATCCACAGCTTCCTTCGAAAGCGGTGAGCCCTCCGCATCGACAATTGGCTGCCCGAAAGCTTTCAGCACATTAATCCTCCTATCCAGCTCCACATTATCGTCCTGCCGTTGTTTCAAAACGGCAACCGTGGTCGATATCAATAAGCTGCAAATAACGCAAATGATAACAGCGAACCTGATCGTCCTTAGATCTTCTTTAATCTTCATGAGGTTTAAATCTCCTCAAATAATGTTCACGACTCCGAATATGCGCCTGAAGCACAAAATAATCAATAAGCGGAGCCATTACATTCATAAACAGAATAGCCAGCATCACACCCTCTGGATAGGCTGGATCGGCAACTCGAATCAATACGACCAGCACTCCAATCAAGAATCCGTAGATCCACTTACCCTTATTTGTAGCGGCGGCGGAAACGGGATCCGTCGCCATGAATACCGCCCCGAACAGAAATCCCCCCATGACCAGATGATAATGGAATG
>JAESUN010000306.1 GCA_016763045.1 Opitutaceae bacterium
TTGGGCACAGATAGAAAGCGATAAACCAGGTCTGTGAGTTTTCAAGCTATGGATTCGAAAAGACTGTTTTGTAGCTCTCTTTAACGGGAGGATAGGATGCCCGGAAACCGGAGAGGGATGTTTTTTCAGCTTTTGTTTAAAAGTTGAGTAAAGAGTTCCAGATGACGTTGACACTGCCTATGTGAGCTGAATTCTTTTCGAGAATACTGAAGGGCTACTTCCGAGAATAGTTGCCGCAGTTTAGTATCCGACATGAGCTTGTTCAGCTTTTGGAGGAAATCTTCGTCACATCCAGGTTCGATAAGAAACCCCGATTTGTCAGGAGAAAAACATTCGCCAACACCTCCATTACGTTCTGCGACGATGGGTAATCCATGCCATTGGGCTTCGACGAGAAAATTGGTAAGAGATTCGCTGCGAGAGGTTAGTAGGGCGATGTCTGCAGCGGTGTAAAAAGAGGATGGATCCGCTTGATAGCCGAGAAATTTAACGCGTTGTTCCAGGTTGAGTTTTCGAACGAGTTCTTTTGTTTCTGTTTCAGTGATACCTGTGCCAATGAGCCAGAGTTGCCAATCCTGTGCCAGGGAAAGTTTTGCCATCAGTCGAACGAGTTTTTGATGATCTTTTTGAGGACGGAACATTGCGGCACAGATAAAAACGAGTGACTGGGGGCTGGCTCCATATTGTTTGCGCAGTGATTCACGGGAGTCGCTCGACAGTTTTGCATCAGAGATTTTAACAATGGCGTTGCGGATGACGGTTATTTTTTCACTCGCAATATCGTATTGCTCAACGAGTCGAGTCTTGGCCTGGAGACTGTTGGCGATGATGGCGCGAACTTTTTTGAGGGATTTACGATAGAGCCAGGGAAGTTTTTTACCTGTGCGCATGGATCCGATGACAGGGGTTTCGGGTAATTTGCGCTGTATCCTGCCTGCATAGCAGTTTGCCATTCGTCCCATACAAAGAATAAGATCCGGTTGTTCTTTTTTGATTTGGCGGATTAATCCAGGGGCATACCAGTCGATTTTTCGGTCTTTTTTCTGAAGGGGAGTATGAGGGATGTTACTTTCTTGCAAGTCCCTAGCCAAGGGACCGCCTGGGCGAAAAGTGATGACATGTGATTGGTGCCCGTTTTGGGATAACCAGCGGGCCAAAAAGAGGCTTTGTTGTTCGGTTCCGCCGCAACGCAGAAAATCCTGAATGATAACGAGCATCATTAGAGGATTGAAAAGATGGGGAGCTTCTTAAATGTTAGTGCCTGGTTACGAATCATATTATGCTTAATCATCCATTTTTTCAGCTTCTTATGCGATGGGCAGTGAGTGCTCTTGGTGTATTGTTAGCAGCAACGATCATTCCTGGAATCAGTTATACGGATGGTCTATCTTTATTCATCGTCGTGGTGCTATTGAGTTTCTTCAATGCCTTTCTTAAGCCGGTGTTGGTTTTATTTACACTGCCGTTTGTCATCCTGACAATGGGTTTTGGTATTTTGTTCATTAATGCCTTACTCTTTTTATTGTCGGCTCATTTTGTTGAGGGTTTTGTGGTCGCAGGTTTTGGGTCTGCCTTTTTTGGAGCCCTGATAGTGAGCCTTACATCACTTTTTCTCGGTGGAGCTTTCAAGGGTGGTTCCGGTGGAGGAGGTAGAGGTCCCCGGAAACCTCGGGATCACAATGTGATTGATATTTAACTTGAAGGAAAGTGCTTTGGCGAAGTGGGCTATGGTCGGCTGCGACCATCAGACTGTTACCAAGCCGAGAGGATGGTCTTTGCTTGTTTGAAGGAGCCTCCCTTGACAGAAGGGTCGATGGACGACCATTGTTTGTTTTTATAGAATTTCTCTTAAAATGGCTGATAAAGAAGTATACGATTTGGTAGTAATTGGTGGCGGACCGGCTGGTTATGCTGCTGCAATTAGAGCAGGACAACTGGGAAAAAAAGTTGCTTGCGTGGAAAAGGAAAGGGCGGGCGGCACCTGTCTTAACTGGGGCTGTATCCCGAGTAAGGCATTGCTGAAGAGTGCAGAGCTCTTCGAGTCGTTTAAAAAAGCAGAGACCTTCGGGTTTAAAATAGGTTCTATCGAGTATGATTTTGCCAAGGTAATCAAACGCTCTCGTGGAGTGGCTGATCAAATGGCCAAGGGGATCGAATTTTTGTTTAAGAAGAACAAGGTCGAATATATCACGGGCCAGGCTCAGATCAGTGTTCCTGGAATGGTTGAGATAGTGGAAGGTTCTGCCAAAGGTTCTTTTTTAAGCACAAAAAATGTGCTTATCGCGACGGGGTGCCGGCCACGGATTGTCAATGATCTCGAAGTTGATGGTGAGCGGGTGATGACTTCCAGGGAAGCTTTGGTCATGAAAACTCAGCCCAAATCGATTGTGATTATGGGAGCAGGGGCCATCGGTGCCGAATTTGCCTATTTTCTCAATGCGTTCGGAACAGAGGTCACTTTGGTGGAGATGCTTCCCAGTATTCTCCCGGTAGAGGATGAGGAAGCTTCTGCTTGCGTTGCTCGTTCCTTTAAGAAGCAGGGAATCCATCTCCATGTGGATACCCGGGTCGAGAATATAAAGGTGCTAAAGGGTTCGGTGAAGATGGACTTGATCAGTGGAGACAAAACCGAATCTGTGGAGGTTGACTCTCTCCTGATAGCCGTCGGAGTGGTTCCCAATCTCAATGGAACTCTCTCCTCCAAGGTAAAGCTAGATTTGGATCGTGGTTACATAAAGGTGGATGATAAGTATGAAACCAATGTGAAGGGCGTTTACGCCGCAGGAGATATTATTGGTCCTCCATGGTTGGCTCACGTAGCTACTTTTGAAGCTGTTCAAACGGTCAACGGGATCTTTGGACATAGCAAACCTCAACAGGTTGGAAATTTTCCTGGATGTACCTATTGCCAGCCTCAAGTGGCTAGCACGGGACTCACGGAGCAGGCTTTGAAAGAAAAGAAGGTTGCTTATAAGGTGGGCAAATTTCCCTTTGCGGCTTCAGGTAAAGCGGTGGCCGCAAATGCTTCGGAAGGGTTTGTCAAGGTTCTCAGTGATGAGGCAACAGGTGAGATCTTAGGGGTTCACATCGTTGGCTCGGATGCGACTGAATTGATCGCTGAATATGGACTGGCCATGACGATGGAAGCAACGGTGGATGAAATACACGGAACGATCCATGCACATCCTACGTTAAGTGAGGCCTTGGCTGAAGCAGCCGCGGCCACGACCGGCGAAGCTATTCACATTTAGTTGTAGGATCGGCAAAGAATTCACTCGACAGTGATGCTTTATCGCTTTCACAGTCTCGTTTTATGCACCCGTATTTCAATGGATAGAATGCTGGCCTCCGAAGCCGGCGATTCGGGTTCGACTCCCGACGGGTGTACCAGTTTTTAACGAAACAGGGCTATTTGATGTCGATCAATTCCACTTCGAAGACCAGAGTGGCTTTAGGTGGGATGACAGGAGGTGATCCTCTGTCGCCGTAGCCGAGCTCCGCAGGGATAATAAGAAGGCGTTTCTCTCCTTTTGTCATGTCGCTTAGTCCTATGTCCCAGCCTCTGATGACTTGTCTGCCCATAAGAGTAAAGGAGAAGGGTTCTCCTCTGGGGATTGAGCTATCAAAAACGTTGTCGTCCATGAGTTTACCTGTGTAGTGAACTACGACGGTATCGCCTTCTTTAGGTTTTTCCTCTCCGCCTGGAGCCAAGACAATATAGTGAAGACCCGATTTTGTTGCGATGGCATCAGGGAATTTTGCAAGGATGAGTTGAAGTTCTGTTTGAGTCGGTTCCATTGTCATATTTTCAGTCTGTTGATCTGTTCCGGAATTTTGTTTAGAAATTTTTGATTTGAGATAGGTAAACACACCAAGCAAAAGGAGGAGAACGATTACGCTAAGAATGATGATTTTAGTTTTATCCACAGTGGACAATGTCTGTACATAAATGCTAGATAGACGCAATGGTTGATCGCACCATTTTAAATCCAGCTGAGAGTATCCTGCATGATCGCCTCGAGAGCGATGATATCGAATTTCGACGTCATCCACGTGCGCGTCGCTATTTACTACGGGTAACCGCTACGGGTAAAGTCGCGGTTACGTTGCCACGCTGGGGAACCCAAAAAGAGGCGATGAAATTCGTCGAAGAACAGCGAGGATGGATTCAAGCTCAACGCAGAAAGAGGATTGAATCAGGGAGTGGAGAGCCTTGGAGGTTTGGTTCGAGAGTTATACTAAAAGGGGAGTCGTTTATACTGTTGGAAGGGGTGCGCCACAATTGCCCCATTGTCATTTTTGGAGATAATGAATTACGTATTGCCGATAGAGAAATGGACTTGCGGCGTCCGGTGGAGGCGTATTTTCGTTTGATTGCAAAAAACGAGATGCCCGGACGGGTGAAAACGCTCGCAGAGGAACATAGTATTGCGTTTCATCGAGTCTCTATTCGAGGGCAAAGTACCCGATGGGGCTCTTGTTCGGCAAAGGGCACGATTTCATTGAATTGGCGATTGATTCAAGTGCCTCAGGAAGTGCGCGATTACGTTATTTTACATGAATTAATGCATCGCAAGGAGATGAATCATTCGAGTCGGTTCTGGGCTTTAGTGGAGGAAGCCTGTCCTCGGTATCGAGAGTATGATAGGTGGTTGGATGATCACGTTTCTCTGATAGGGCTTTGATTTTTTATAAATGAAACATTTTCGTCTATTTTTACTTTTTTTTCTGGTTTCTGGGGTATTGGGTTTTTGCCTGTTTGGTGGAGATGACGAAAAGACTGATGCGTCGCCGAAGAACAAGGAATTTGTTATCTTGTTACATGGACTGGGTCGAGGGCCGGGATCCATGGAGAAACTGGAGAAAGATTTACTTGAAAAAGGATATCGTGTTTTAAACGAAAAGTACCCCTCTACAAAAAAAGAGATAGATGAACTAATAGAGGAGTTTATTGCGCCTCAGGTTGCGCAGTGTTTGGCCGCAGGAGCTGAGAAAATTCATTTTGTAACTCATTCTTTGGGAGGTATTCTATTAAGAGTTTACCTTCAAGATAATGACCTGCCTGACGAGAGTCGGGTCGTGATGTTGAGTCCGCCCAATAAAGGAAGTGAATTAGTGGATACCTTGAAAGACTGGCCCATTTACGAATGGTTCTTCGGTTCGGCTGGCCAAGTTTTAGGAACGGATGAAGAAAGTCTGCCAAATCAACTAAAGCGCATTGATGTGGAGGTCGGAGTTATCGTAGGAAACAAAACGTTTGAACCTTGGTTCTCTCGGATGATTCCAGGAGAAGACGATGGGAAAGTATCGGTCGAAAGAGCTCGGTTGGATGAGATGAAGGATTTTCTAATCGTAGAAGAGAGTCATTCTTTTATTATGCGTAAGAAGGCAGTGAGGGATCAGGTTCTTTTCTTTTTGGACAAGGGGTATTTCGAAAAATAAAAGGACAGTTATAACCTTCTTGGATTACGGTTGATGAAATTTGTATCCTACATAGGGTGATTGAATGAACAGGCGGGACTTTATCTGGAAAACAGCGATGATAGCCGCTGTGGGTGGAGTATTTCCTAGGAATCTCTGGGCACAAAAGGCTGAGCCCAAAGGCTTTCAATTACTCAGAGATGGGGTTGGCGTTTTTACGCAGAGAGGAGGAACGATGGGCTGGTATATCTCTGATGAATCGGTTTTGGTCGTGGATAGTCAGTATCCTCAGTCAGCACAGTCTTTTGTTGAAAACTTAACGAAGCGGACGAGCCGAAAAATAGATCGGTTGATTAATACGCATCACCATAAAGATCATACGAGTGGAAACGGTATCTTAAAAAAAGCTGGTGCCACAAATATTGTTGCGAATGAAA
>JAESUN010000038.1 GCA_016763045.1 Opitutaceae bacterium
CAGGGTTGATCGCCGCATCAGTTTGGATAAAACGCAAATAGCCAATGGCACGTGTCTTTGAGGAAACAATTCCTTGACTAACAGATCGTTCAAGACCCAACGGATTTCCTATCGTAAAAACAAGAGACCCAACTCCGATACCATCACCCTTTGCTAAAACAACCGATTCGATCGCAATCGATTTCAAATCCTCATCATCGATCTTTAACAGAGCCAGATCCCTGACAGGGTGCAGGGCAATAATCCGAACCTTCTTCAATTCCCGGCGTTCGTATCCTTCTTCTGTTTTATTAAAAATGCTAACAGTGATATCAGTTTCTCGCTCGATCACATGATAGTTCGTGATCAAATATCCTTGATCATTGATAAAAAAACCACTCCCCAGTCCACTCGGGGTTTTAACCATAAGAACCGAATCTCCGATTTGCTTCACTAATTCATCGACCGGAGCTGCCGACAACCGACCCGTCATATATAAATCAAAAATATTCTTCCCATCTTCACTACCAGGCGAAGAAACCTGCTCGATCGATAAGACATTCTTTTTCGGCACTTTGATGACATCAAAACCTAAATCAAGGATCACATATTCGTTATCTTTTTTGAGGATTTCACCCACAATTTCCGTCCCATTATCCAATTTAAGCCTATCAAAACCCAAGCCCCACAAAGAAGCAGGGAGCAAAACTAACATCCAAAAGAAAATCGTTCTCATTTCTGCACCTCTTTCGCCAAATAAATAACTATTCTATCATGACTGGCCATGATCAAATCCTGGGCCAAATCACCATCTATGTCAAAAGCCAGCATCCTATAAGGGTTGGCTCCACCCGTATTCCCCATATTTTGCCCATACGGATATTTAGAATCATCAAAGACTTTCCAGGAAATCATTTCCTCATAAGTATCGTTGATTTTCGAATACACAATAATACTACGTTCTCCATAATCAACCGCAGCGACTTCGTCAATTCCATCTCCATCGATATCAACAATAAAAATATTTCCGATCGTTTTCTTTTCAAAGCCTCTTCCGACATTCTTATTTGGATCAAGCCGGTCTGATAAAATCAATTTCGGAGAACTCCCCTCAGAAGGGACGTTGATGTAATTACTACCCATCAGGGTAAACCCAAGCACAGGGTCTCGACGAATGCTTAAGGCAAAAGGAATCTGTATACGCTCCACCGTTCTAAAAATACCAGACTCATCCATTTCCATTCGATGCAAATGCCTCCCACTCTTTTCCAGCGCATAAGCTCTCTGGTCATCAAGCGGAACGAATGAAACGATAGAGTAATCCCCTTCCAACATGATTTGATCCGTCACCTGAGCAGATTGGTCCAGCTTTTGAACAAACCCATCATTAGTCAGATAAAGAGCTCCATTAAAACAGTCTATTTTTCCGAGAGCAGAACTTTTCAAACGAGTAGGGATTATAACCGTTTTCCCTTCTACTAAAGAACAAAGCTCAATCGTTTTCGAGAATTTTTTCTTCACCAGCAAATGTTCATCTCCCAACCAGAGACATGTTTCATAAGTGCCCTCGATTCCGGGAAATTCGACACGCTCCATTTGAGAGGCATTTTTATTCAGAATACTCAGAACCAATTGCTTACCCTCCTGACGGACCCACCAAGTATCTTCACCAAGCTGGTTCATTGCTAGGATTTTTGATTTTTTCAGATCTTTAATAGACTCTTCGAAAGGTGTGGGGAAAGAGAATCGGCCAAGCTCTGGATCCCATTCACTGCGATAAAGAAAACTCTCTCCTTCGACCCAAAACAAAAGAGAATGACCGGCATCATGGACAGCTGCCAGACTCTTCACCTTCTGCAAAACAGGATATGCCTTCCGAAAACGCCAAAAACCACCTTCTTGCACATACAAATTGATCACGGGTTTATTGCGCTCGAGCTCAATGATCGCTTTCTTTCCTTCAAGTAACAGAGAGGCCCATTTTCCTGGAACCAACTGACTCAGCGGAAGCAGATTTTCCTGCCCAAACAAAGAGTCCTCTCCTTTTCCCTGTTTGTAGTAGCTGATAGAGTCCTCCTGCCCAACACCCAATACTACTATTTCTGGACCCTTGGGGGATCGTTTTAGATTCACGACCGTTGCCGTCGAAATATCCTCTGATAAACTAACTGCTGGACGAAAAGTCCTTCCTTCCGCCTCATACCAACGCAGCGGAGAAACAGACCCATCCACACTCTCGACCAAATCTAAATCTCCATCAGAATCCAGATCGGTAAACCACCAACTTTTCCGTCCAAGATTCTTCTCTCTGGGCTGCAACCACTCAACAACACCCTCCTTATCATACTCTATCACTTGTATGCCATTTCTAGAACTGACAAAAACCTCTATCTTCCCTTCAGCTTTACGAATTAAAAGAGGATTATTCGTGGTTAAATCAGCATTCGAAAGCTCCCATTCTCTGACGGGACGCCAGCTATCTCCCTTTTTTTGCAATACAATCAATTTCCGAGGATTACTTTGGATCACAAAAATTTCATCTATGCCATCCTCGTTCACATCAAATACATTGGCCCACAAAGGAAGGCGGGGAAGTGATATTTCTACTTTTGAAAAATCTTCCGCCATAGGGAGATAGTTTGGGTTTTCAAAATTGACCAGCCCTGTTCGCCCTTCAGGGTATCCTGTGTACGTATAAAGCTCTAGACGGGAAAAACGAGTCTTCACGACAAGAAGAGATTGCTGATGTTCATCGCCCAATTGAATCGACACCATCTTGAACGCTCCATTCTGAGCCTTAATCACTCTCAGTCCCTCCCATCCTTGAAAAGCATTCAAGGATATCGTTATCCCCCCAAAGAAAAACATCAATATCGTGAAAAACCTCATAAACTTCCCTTAAATATTACACTCATAGGTGATTCTTAAAATCGCCAGGACTGACCTCAAAGCAATCCTGAAATCAGAAACTATCTCAAATCCCCTCCTGACAAAAAGCTCCAATCAACTGCGGCCCTCACTTCCTTACCTGTTGTCGAAACAAAAGTTACTTCTCCCTGGCTAAAGTGGAGGTCCTTCACTTGCTCAAATCCTTCCGGAATCCTGATCGCTCCTTGAATAAAATGGATCGCAGTCGGTTGCGTATCCGAAAACTGAACCGCGGTCGAAAACCCCGCTTTGTTTATTTCATTGGAAGCACATGACGATGCCGTACCCTCAGCAAAATAAGAGCAAGTTTCTTCCAGACCCAAACAGCGGTTTCGAGCGCTCCAAGGAGCCCCATGTCGACCCTTATTGGAAATCCAGAAAACAGTGGAAGGCAAGAGGGCCGCATCCTTGAGAGAAAACCATAGATACCCCTCCTTCTGACACGTCGCAGTTGTCCAGGCCGGTTTATCACCAGAGACCTTCTGGATCTGGATCAAGTCCGTAAACCCCTCTCGTTGAGGGAAAGCACTACAATCGGCCGCTGGCTGGTCGGCCTCCAACATCGGGACCTCACTGATATCTGTAAATTTTGCCTTAATGGCCAGAGACTGAAATTCGCCTTTCTTAGGATCTCCAAAAGGCACTGGATTGGTCATACCCCAATCAAATGAACTCACAGTGATCTTCAGAGAAGCTTCCTCTTCAGGGACTCGCAACGTGCAGTGATGCCCTAAGGGCATCTGGCCTGAATAACCCTCCAAAAAATGGCTTGAGTAAATAACATTCTGACCCTCCACCAATGAAATTTTTTTAGTGATTTTTCCTTTCCGAATTTTTGTCTCCAGCCCAAGCGTAAGTGTTTTAATCGCCCCCTCTGTCTCGCAACTCTCCAATTGCCACTTGCTCGAAGCGGCCTCGCCATGGGTTAAAAGCTTCCCCTCTTCGCACCCTTCGGAATTACTACCAAACGGAAGACAAAAGAAATCCCCTCGAAGCGGGACCAAGACAGGTTCCTCCAAGTCCTCGAGCCCTTCACTCTGCCAAGGACTAAGATAATAAGGCTGTATAGGAGCTCCACCTTTCGCCTCAAATTCGACCGGGGCCATATGCCCTCCATTCTCAGTTACAAACAAACGCACAGTGTCCGACGATAGTGACCACCCTTTTTGTGAATACTTAACTTCCATAGAATGCCTTACTTCTATCCGGCGAATCATATTCGGCGCAACAGAAATAGGGTCCGTGAGGACATGAAAAACTCGCCTATCATCTGGAAACTAGAGCTCGCAGAAATCCAGAATCGAATCATCCGCATTCCCTGATGTCAGTTCCTCATGGATCAAAGGTAATCACCACTTCCTTTGGCCCTCTTAAAAAGCCATAGTCCCATTCAACGTCCTTTTCTGCCAGCCGGTATTGAGGCGCTCGTTCTAAAAGCGTTCGTATCACTATCGCCATTTCCAAACGAGCCAGATGAGATCCCAAGCAAATATGCGCCCCGTATCCAAAGGCTAAATGCTTATTCAGTTTGCGTGACAATTCAAAGTTTTCAGCGTCTTCGAAAGCCTCGGGATCCCGATTAGCAGCCGCCAACATCAGCAGCACTGTCTGGCCTTTTTTGATTCGTTTTCCGCGCAAGACAACATCTTCCTTACAGACTCGTTGATCTCGGTGAAAAGGACCGCAGAAACGTAGGAACTCTTCCACCGCGACCATCATCCCATCCGGATTCTCAACCAATTGAGCTCTCTGCTCCGGATGGCGCTCCAGTTCCAGAATAGTCGTCGCCATCAAACGTGTTGTGGTCTCATGCCCGCCGATCAGAATCGTCACCGACGTTGATAAAATTTCCTCTTCAGTGAGCCTGTTGCCATCCTCTTCAGCCTCAACCATAAGGGTCAGGACATCATCCTTTGGATTTACCCGACGATCCGCGACCGCCACCTTTATATATTCACGCATTTCGAGCAATTTTGTTTGCGAACGCAAACACACTCCCAAGCTCGGCTGCGCTTGTTGCATGAACTCAACAATCCCAGTGGACCACTTGGTAAAAAGACCCGTATCCTCCGGAGGCACGCCAAAAACTTCGGCAATCACTTTCACTGGCAGCGGGAAAGCCAATTCTTCAACCACGCGCAAGCAATCACCTGCCTGTTTCTCGTCCAGCAGCTCACTCACGTAGGATACAATACGATCCTCCAGTTTCTTAATCGTCGATGGCCTGAACACGCTATGCAAAATTTTGCGCATGCGGGTATGATCCGGCGGATCCACATTGATCAGTCCGCCCGAGTAGTGAGCGATGAGAGGAGTTAGTTGCGTTAGTTCCTCCGCAGAAAAATACGTGTCGAACAATCCTGTTATCCGGCCTCGGTTCGAAAAGTTCTTAAAATCACTCAAGCATTCACGCACATCATCATAACGTGTCAGGATCCAGCAATTCCATTTATCAGACCAATGGACAGGGTCATTGCGTCGTAAAGCCGCATAAAAAGGATACGGATCGCGAGCAAAACCAGGAGAAATAATCGCGTTTCCAGCCCTCTCAAATTCGTCCATATTCAAATTCTCCATGCAAAAAACCTATCAACATTGATCATAATCCCACAACAGTATTTTACCCTAAATAAGATCGACCAAGACAAACGCGCTGTTCACCGAGAGAATACAGGATAAACGTTCAAAGGTACTGGGCGAAACAAACACTTTAAGCGCAATCGAAATAGAGCCCTTACCACATATTGCGGTTTACTAAATGAATGGAATGCGAAAACCTATCTCCTAGACTATTCATGAACAAAGATGCCCTACTGAACTCCCTCGTCGCCCTCATAGGGGACCCCCATGTCTTAAGGCAAAAGGAAGACCTCATCACCTACAGTTATGATGGGACTGCCGGCCTAAAGAATCTTCCTATAGTTGTGGTGCATCCCAATACCACTGAGGAAGTCTCCGGCATTATAAAACTCGCCCAGGAGCACCAGTGCGCAGTCACGACCCGTGGCTCCGGAACAGGACTGAGCGGAGGCAGCGTGCCTTCTAAAAACGCCATCGTCCTCTGCCTGCAGCGGATGTCTCGCATCTTAGAAATCGATAAGGAAAATCTAACTCTCCTGGCAGAAACGGGAGTCATTACCGAAAAAATAGGCGAAGCCATTGCAGAGTTTGGTCTCTTTTACCCACCCGACCCAGGTTCCATGAAGATTTCAACGATCGGGGGTAATGTCGCCAATAATTCGGGAGGACTCCGTGGACTAAAATACGGCGTTACCCGTGATTACGTCATGGCGATGGAAGTCGTTCTGGCAAATGGTGAAATCATCTGGCTGGGCAACAAATGCGTGAAAGACGTAGCCGGTTATTCTTTAAAGGATCTTTTTATCGGCAGCGAAGGTACACTTGGGGTTATTACAAAAGTATTGCTCAAACTCATTCCCAAGCCAGCAGCTCGTAAAACCCTGCTCGTCCTTTATGATTCCATGGAAGAAGCCGCCGAAACCGTATCGGCTATCATTGCTCATAAAATCATCCCTTGCACAATGGAGTTCATCGATCGGTTCACTCTGAAATCCGTCGAAGACTTTGCCAAAATCGGCCTCCCGCTAGACTGCGAAGCGGTTCTCCTGATTGAAACCGATGGACACCCCACTCAAGTTGAAGAGGAAGCTCAAAAGATAAAAGACCTCGCCCATCAACATAATGCCAGCGAGGTCAGAATGGCTCAAAGCGAGGAAGAAGCCACTGCTCTGGCCACTGCTCGGCGAAGTGCCTTTGCGGCCCTGGCCCGTATTCGCCCCACCACTATTCTGGAAGACATCACTCTGCCCCGAAACAAGTTGGGCGAGATGATCCTGTTTGTTCAAAAAGTAGCTGAAAAATATGATCTGCAGATTGCCACCTTCGGCCATTTCGGCGATGGGAATCTCCACCCCACTATCC
>JAESUN010000307.1 GCA_016763045.1 Opitutaceae bacterium
AAACATTGAAAGATGCGCCTGCTGTCTTGGAGTTACCAACTGATTTGCCCCGGCCTCCAGAGCAGAGCAACAAAGGCTCAATACATGAGGTAGGCGTTGAGGGCGTATTGCTCGATCGGCTGAAGCATTTGGCAAGAGAATGCAACACTACGTTATTTGTGCTATTATTGGCTGCTTATAAAATTCTCCTTCGACGCTACTCTCAGCAATCGGATATTTTGGTAGGGACGCCCGTCTCGACCCGAAAGCATGCCCAACTCGAACCGCTTTTCGGCTTTTTCGTGAATATGGTCATTGTCCGCACTCGAATCGATTCCGATCTAACTGTAAACGATGTCATCCGGATTACTCGGGAAGAAACTATACAAGCGCTATCTAATCAGGAGCTTCCATTCGAAATGCTCGTGAAGGAAATGAGACCGGAAAGAAATTTAAGCATATCCCCTTTCTTTCAGGTTGCCTTTATGTACCAACAATTTGGAGACCATTTCGGAAATTTTAGCGGCCTTGAATTAGAGCAGGTTTCCGTTAATTCTGGAACGTCAAAATACGATTTGACCTTAATTCCGACTGAAAGCCCCGATGGACTTTCGCTTAGTTTGGAATATGCAACTGATTTGTATCAACAGGAAACTGCTGAATGCATGCTTGGCCACTATCTTGAGATTCTTGAGGGCATCGTAGACGATGCATCGGCCCAGATTTCTCAGCTCGAGCTACTTCCGGTCGATGAGCGCAAGCGATTGTTGGATGATTGGAATGCAACTGAGCGTCCCTACGCAAGGGAAGACTGTCTTCATGTTCTATTCGAGCAGCAAGTAGACCTTTCTCCGGATGCAGTGGCTTTGCGGCTTGAGGACCAAAGCCTTACTTACTCCCAGTTGGACGAACGGGCAAACCGCCTGGCGAATTATTTGAGTAAATTAGGGACGGAACCCGATGCCCTAGTAGGGATTTGCCTGGAGCGTTCTCCAGATATGGTTGTGGCTTTGTTGGCCGTTCTTAAATCCGGAGCCGCCTATGTGCCGCTTGATCCCGCTTACCCAGCCGACCGCATCGCCTACGTGCTAGGAGATGCAAAATCTCCCATTCTCGTTACGCAGCAGAGTCTTCTAGAGTCACTTGGCGAAATGCCTGCTAAGATTGTCTGCTTGGATCGAGACAGTCAATCCATCGAAAAGTGTAGTTCTAGCAGACCAAAAATATTCTCCGAACCAAACAATCTCGCCTACGTCATCTACACGTCTGGATCCACGGGGAGGCCCAAAGGGGTACAGATCGAGCATCGAGCTGCGGTCAACTTCCTGCAGTCCATGGCAAGAGAGCCTGGCTTAGATCGACAAGACATTCTGCTGGCGGTCACAACCCTTTCATTCGATATTGCAGTCCTTGAGCTATACCTGCCCCTACTGAAGGGAGCCCAGGTTGTTGTCGCCCCTCGCGAGACTGCCATCGACGCCGATGCGATACGAAAAGCCATCGAAGAGCACGGCATTACCATAATGCAAGCCACGCCCGCTACCTGGCGCATGCTGATACAAAGTGGATGGCAAGGCTCCGGAAACCTGAAAGTTCTCTGCGGCGGCGAAGCCATGCCTCCAGACCTTGCCAAAGAGCTTCTTCCTCGATGTTCCGAACTATGGAACATGTACGGTCCAACCGAGACTACTGTATGGTCCACGTGCTGTAGGGTTGAGAATCCTGAGGATATCCACATTGGAAGGCCTATCGACAATATGCAGCTTTATATCCTCGATCGGGCCCTGCAACCGACGCCTATCGGCGTTCCTGGAGAGCTCATGATAGGCGGTGACGGATTGGCCAGAGGTTACTTCGAACGCTCAGAACTGACCGAAGAGAAGTTCATTCCCAATCCCTTTCGCCACGGAAAGAGAATCTATCGGACGGGTGATCTTGCTAAGTATAGACCCGATGGAACGGTCGAATGCCTCGGCCGCGTCGATTTTCAAGTCAAAATCCGTGGATTTCGCATAGAGCTCGGAGAGATTGAGGCCGTCCTATCCCAGCAGCCTGGGGTAGAGCAGGCAGTTGCAATTGCCCGGGAAGACACACCTGGAGACAAACGTCTAGTAGCCTACGTCCAAGCAGATGCTGCATCAAAGCCCAGTTCAGATGAGCTCAGGGAGGCTCTCCGAAGCAAGTTGCCGGAGTACATGATACCTGTCGCCTTCGTTACGATGGATGCGTTGCCCCTCACTCCGAATGGGAAGGTCGATAGAAAAGCGTTGCCAAAACCGGAGCAGACTGGAACTCAGATCCCGAATGGGGCCTTCCAGGCGCCCCAGGGAGAGAGTGAACAGAAACTCGCTCGTATCTTGCAGTCTCTTTTAGGAATCGCTCAAATTGGACGAGACGATAATTTTTTCGATGTGGGTGGCCATTCTCTGATGGCGGTTTCATTGTTTAATGAAATTGAGCAAGTATTTGGAATTCGCCTACAACTTGCCACGCTTTTTCGATCGGGGAGTGTCAGGCAGTTAGCCATCGAATTGGAAAGTGATGGAAAGCAGCCAGAAGAGTGGTCTTCCCTTGTGCCTATTCAGCCTCAGGGTTCAAAGCCTCGATTCTTCTGTGTGCATGGGGCTGGGGGGAATGTCCTTTTCTACCGCATTCTTTCACAGAAACTTGGTAACGACTATCCCTTTTACGGTCTGGAATCCCAAGGTCAGGATGCAAGAACTCGACCCCTCGCCAGCATAGAGGAGATGGCCAGAAGGTACGTGGAGGATATTAAGTCGATACAGCCAACAGGTCCCTACCATTTGGGGGGGTACTGCTTGGGTGGTACGATTGCCTATGAAATGGCGCAGATTTTGCAGAAGGAAGGAGAAGATGTAGCCCTCCTGGCATTATTGGATACATACAATTTTGCTTTGATGGAACGGTCCAGTATGATCTCTTTTCTTTTGCAGAAAACATGGTTCCATTTGGGTAACTTTACGAAAGTTCCACTGGCTGGATGGTTCTCTTATCTCTCCAGTAAAGCAAGCGTCGCAAAAGACGGCGAACTCTCTCTCTTACTTGATGGATTAAAGAACATGTTCAAGAAGACCCCTAAAGTTGACTCTGTTCACGATAGTATTCACAATCTTAATCATGGAGCCTCATTGAAGTATAAGCCGAGCCCCTATAATGGAGTCGTGACGAGTTTCAAGCCGAAGCGTAATTACTCCTTTTACAAAGACAAAAGTATGGGGTGGAAAGAGCTGGCTCAAGCGGGACTTGTTGAGGTGGAATTCAACTTCAATCCACATGCCATGCTAGTAGAGCCATTCGTGGAAGAATTGGCTCGGGAATTAGCAGCGAGAATTAAATGATTTTGAGCGAAAAGACTTCGAAAGAATGAGGACCGAGGACCCCGGTTAATCCATAATTTTTTTCCGCATACGTATATCAAAACTTAATTAAATCGAAAACAAGAAAATACTTATTATGAATATTGCAATCATTGGACTCGGATACGTCGGCCTGCCACTTGCCCTTCAGTTCGCACGTTCTGGCGCAACGGTTCTAGGCCTCGATATTGATGAAAAGAAGATCGATGCGATTAGTGAAGGTAGAAGTTATATTAAGCATATAGACGGAAGCTCTATTGACGAATTAGTCAAAAAAGGGAGCTTTTCAGCATCGACGGACTTATCCCGGGTTAAGGAAGTGGATGCGGTTATGATATGTGTTCCGACTCCGCTGAGCAAAAACCGAGAGCCGAATATTTCTTATGTCATCAGTACTGCTGAGATGATTGCCCCTCACATCACGAAAGGGACACTTGTGGTTCTTGAGTCGACGACTTATCCAGGTACGACGGATGGACCATTGAAAGATGCTCTGGAGGCAGGATCAGGATTAACGGCTGGGGAGGATTTTCATCTTGCTTTTTCGCCAGAGCGCGAAGATCCAGGTAATCCAGATAGTAAAGTTGCCTCAATTCCGAAGGTGATTGGTGGCTTCACTCCAACTTGTCTAGAAAAAACAAAAGAACTGTATTCTATTGCCATTAAAACACTTGTTCCCGTTGCCTCATGTCGAGTCGCAGAAGCGACCAAGTTGACGGAAAATATCTTTCGCAGTGTGAATATTGCTTTGGTGAATGAGCTGAAAGTTATTTACGATGCAATAGATATCGATGTGTGGGAAGTCATTGAGGCTGCGAAGACAAAACCTTTTGGCTATATGGCATTTTATCCTGGCCCCGGTTTAGGCGGGCACTGCATCCCGATCGACCCTTTTTATCTAACTTGGAAGGCGCGTGAATATGGGCACAATACACGTTTTATTGAATTGGCCGGTGAAATTAATACGGCTATGCCTGAGTATGTAATCGATCGGACTGTTGAAGCCCTTAATTTTCATCGAAAAGCTGTTAATGGAAGTAAGGTTTTGGTGCTCGGATTAGCGTATAAGCCAAATGTAGACGATGACAGAGAATCCCCTAGTTATATCTTAATGAATCTTTTGCAGGAGAGGGGAGCAGAGGTTTCTTATTATGATCCCTATGTCCCTGTTATTCGCCCGACTCGTGACCATCCGCATTGGACAGGAGTTCGTTCGGTGAGTTGGGATAGTGCAACTCTGAAGGAATTTGATGCTGTTATTATTGGGACAAATCAT
>JAESUN010000308.1 GCA_016763045.1 Opitutaceae bacterium
ATCTACGGTGGACCGGCGGGAAGCCACTTGCTGGCGTTGCTAAAGGAGGTGCGCATGCCAGTTGTAACGACTTTGCATACGGTGTTACTGGAGCCCAATTCCGCACAGCGCGAGGTGATGGAGGAATTGGTGCAACGAAGCGATCGACTCATCGTGATGGCTCAGAAGGGGGCGGAGATTTTGCGCGATACTTATGGAGTATCCGACACGAAGGTGGATGTGATCCCGCATGGTATTCCAGACATTCCTTTTGCTGATTCCAGTTTCTCCAAAGCTCAGTTTGGGGTGGAGGGGCGTATGGTGTTATTGACGTTTGGGCTCTTGGGGCCAGGCAAGGGAATCGAACACGCGATTGAAGCACTGCCGGAAATAGTGCGGCGACACCCAAACGTCGTGTATCTGGTATTGGGGGCTACGCATCCGCATTTGCTAGCGAGTGAAGGAGAGAGCTATCGCCTGGGCCTTGAACGGTTGGCCGAGGATTGTGGCGTGAAGGAGAACGTCATCTTCTACAACCGCTTCGTGACTCTTGAGGACCTCACAGAGTTCATCGGTGCAACGGATATTTATGTAACGCCGTATCTCAATGAAGCGCAGATCACATCTGGCTCGCTGGCCTATGTCTTTGGAGCGGGTAAGGCAGTTGTCTCCACACCCTATTGGCATGCGCAGGAGTTGCTCGCAGAGGATCGCGGTATTCTCGTACCGTTCCGTGATCCGCATGCTATCGCCGAAGGCGTCTGTGCTTATCTTGATGATCCGGCCAGGCTGGAACGGACACGTCGTGACGCTTATGATTTGGGTCGTGAAATGATCTGGCCTTCTGTGGCGCAGCGTTATCTAGAGGTGTTTCAACATGCGCGCGCTGATCGCATCGCGGAGCCGCGCACGGCATTCGCGGATTGGACACTTGCCAACCGGCCTTACGCCTTACCCCCGCTGCGGCTCGATCATACCGTACGGATGAGCGATGGCACAGGCATTTTTCAGCACGCTATCTTCAATGTGCCGAATTTTCATGAGGGCTATTGCATCGACGATAACGCACGCGCTTTCATTCTGTGCAATCTGCTGGAAGAACTTGGCGGCGAGCCTCAAGAGGAGAATCTCGATTATCTGGCCACTACCTACTTGGCCTTCCTCTCTGCGGCTATGAACAACGAAACCGGACGTTTCCGCAACTTCATGAGCCATGGGCGGCAGTGGCTCGAAGCCACAGGCGGCGAAGATAGCCATGGCCGGGCGCTTTGGGCGTTGGGAGTAGGGGTGGGGCGTTCGCATAATGAGGGGCATCGCCATTTATGTGTGCAACTCTTTGAACGTGGTCTGCCTGTGGTGGAATCGTTCACTTCACCTCGAGCGTGGGCGTTCACGGTTTTGGGCATCCATGAGTATCTGCGAGAGTTTTCCGGCGATAACAGGGTGAAGTGGGCACGTGAAGTATTGACCTGTAAACTAGTGAAACTTTGGCAAAACTGCAAAACGGAGGACTGGCCGTGGTTTGAGCGCAGCGCGACTTACGATAACGCGCGCCTTAGCCAAGCCCTGATAATGAGTGGCAAGTGGATGCCTCATGCTGAGGCGTTGGAAATCGGCCTCAAGTCACTGCGCTGGCTCATCTCTCTGCAAAAAACTCAGGCGGGTAACTTTCGCCCCGTTGGCAGCAACGGATTCTACGTCAAGGATGGTACTCGAGCGGACTTCGATCAACAGCCTATAGAAGCGCAGGCCATGGTTTCCGCCTGTTTGGAAGCATTTCGCGTCACACAGGATTCCGTATGGTTGGACGAATCCAAACGTGTTTTTGAATGGTTTCTGGGCCGCAATGATCTTGGCCTACCTCTCTATGATTCGAAGTCCGGTGGTTGCAGCGACGGGCTGCATCATGACCGAGTCAGTGAAAATCAGGGCGCGGAGTCTTCCCTCGCGTTCCATCTATCCCTTGCGGAAATGAACTTTGCCGAACAGTTGGTCGAGCATCCTCTGCACGCTTCTGTATGAGCGCCATCAATCTTCATCGCCATCCTATCACTCTCTTGCCCGATAGTGCTCGTGTCCTCTTTCGTCCATTTATTCCGGGCAGCGTTCAACGTATTACCGCGATCATTGGTCGAGCGATTGCCTTGACGGAGGAGGAAGCAGCCAGGGAATGGCAAGCCTTGCACCAGGAGTTTGACTCCCGGCATTTCGACATCGAAGCAATGCTGCTCGAGCACTACGAGAAAGTGCTTCCCCACGTTCCCGTTGAGCCTCCCATTTCCCACGACCGGAAACTGCTTATCGGAGCGCTCTTTTCCGGAGAATACGCGTTGGAATCCGCCGCTTTGTTCAATCCATCCATCGTGCCGCATCCCGACCAGAGTGGGGTGCCTAAGGGAGGGCTCCGTTTCATCATGAGCCTACGGGCCACGGGAGAAGGGCATATCTCATCCATTGAGTTCCGTTCGGGTCTCATCGCTGCGGATGGCAGTATCAGTCTCGATCCCATTTCCCGCTATGTAACGGTGCCGGCGATCTTGCCCAACCCCAGCTATCGCAAGGAGAGTTTCATCATCAAACTTCATGAAATGGGTTTCTATAATGACCATAGTAGTGCGGTAATGGCACCGCTGAATGACGAGTTTACTCGCAGCGATTTAGATAAAAGCATCGGCACGGTCAGGCACGAGAACCAACCGGTAATGCACGAACTAAAGGAAATGCTCGAATGCATTCAGTGGCTTGCTGATTCCAATTATGAACTATGCTTTTCGTCCAAGCTGGCGATGAGCGAGCGCATCATTTTTCCGTTCTCGTCCAATGAAAGCAACGGGATCGAAGACGCGCGTTTTGTCCGTTTTGTCGAAGAGGATGGCTCAGTCATGTATTATGCGACCTACACGGCCTATAATGGTCATGCCATTCTCCCGATGCTTATCGAAACGCAGGACTTCCAGCATTTCCGCGTGGTTACTCTCAATGGCGGAGCGGTGCAGAACAAGGGCATGGCACTTTTTCCCCGGCGTATTAATGGCCACTACGACATGCTATCGCGACAGGATGATGAGAATATCCTCATCATGTATTCAGATTTTCAACACTATTGGAACGACCCGGAAGTCCTCCTGCGTCCAGCTGAGCCATGGGAATCGATGAAAATCGGCAATTGCGGCTCCCCCATTGAAACAGAGGCTGGCTGGCTGGTCATCACTCACGGAGTTGGACCGATGCGCAAGTATTGTATTGGTGCGGCTCTGCTTGATTTGGAGGACCCCAGTAAAGTTATCGGGCGGCTAAGTGAACCATTACTTTCTCCCGAGGGTATCGAGCGCGAGGGCTATGTTCCCAACGTGGTCTATAGCTGTGGCTCGCTGCTGCACGACAACCAGGTGATTCTGCCTTATGCGATGAGTGACAAGGCTACAGCGATCGTGAGTGTGTCTCTGGATGAACTCCTCACTGCCTTAAAAGGGTAGACCAGATTTCGGCCTCTCTTGATTCTGAATCTTATTTTTAGAGGATGATGTACTAACGTGAAGAGCTTTCCGTTAAAAATTTGGCAGTGTTTTAATACAGCCAAATAAAATTAACCAGCTAGTCACTTCTTCTCAGGGAATCTGTGTAAATCTGCGTAATCTGCGGATAAAACAAAACAGACCTCATTTTACTTTTCAGAGCTATTTGCGATGCCATCTCCGCTACCGCTCCGTCTGAAAAATAGAAATCCTGTCGATTCTGTCTAAAAAAAGAACTGGATACTAGCCCAGTTAGTCTTTCTTCCAGGTTTTTGCTTCAGCTTCTTCACCGGCTTCCTCAATGCTGAGATGTTCACGGTAAAGTCTCCCGTATTGTTCGGTTGGGACTTCGGCCTTAGGATTGTAATTGTAGGTATCTGTTCCTCTGGCCTGATAGACTTTGAAATTAGGATTAACGGAGAGGTCGCACTTTACGTTGGTAGGGGAATAACGAGCTGTGAGTCCCGCGCGTCGGCGATCTGAAGGATTTCCAGGAGATCCATGAATGAGCTGATCACTGTGAATCGAGATCTGACCGGCTTTCATGTTGATCCGCTCGACGGTGCTTAGATTAAAAGCACTGGTATCACATTCCAGATCGAGGACGGAGCTTCCTTCTCCTTCCAGGCGGTTGTGGGTAAAGATGCCACCTTTATGTGACCCAGGAAGGATTTCCATGGAGCCATTTTCAGGGTCGGCATCATCAAAGGCCAACCAGACGGTCAGCGATGCACGTGGATCGAGGGGCCAGTAATAGGCATCCTGATGCCAGGTGACTGATTCGAGAGAGCATGGTTCTTTGATGAAGAAGTTAGAGGCCCAAAGGTAATAATCTGTGCCGAGCAGACATTCGACGTAGTCGAGGATCTTCTTGTTCATGCAAATGTCGAAGAGGAATCGGCTGGCTTCATGCCATTCTCTTATCTCTTTGGTGGTTTCACCTGCTTCGAGCAGGTTAAGCTCTTCAGCCAGTCCTATGTTGAGGGTGGCGAGGTCTGAGGCATCAAAAACAGGGAGGGCGTCGATATAGCCTTTTTCATGATATTGGGCTATTTGTGAGTCGGTAAGGGCTTTTGTCATCTTGGGTCTTGTGTATCGGTTTCTGGTCGAAGCTGGGGTTTGCTGGAAATTGGTAACCTAAGTGGTAACCAATGCTTGTCAATTCACAATTTTTGCGTTTACTCTTTTCATCTGATGGATCACCCGAAAGATTAGTCTCAAGTAAATGAACAGTTCTCCTTTATATTTGCAAATTCGCGATCGGCTTTTGTCGGATATTGCTGCTGGAATTTTTCAGAATGGAAGTTTCATTCCGACAGAGAGAGAACTGTCCGAGTTGTTTACGGTTTCCCGCAAAACGATCCGGTCTGCCTTGGCGGAATTGGAGGGGCAGGGTGTCCTGACTCGAGTTCAGGGTCGTGGCACACAGATAACGTACAACACGGTAGGGGTTTCGGCGCCGATGGATTTTATCGCCTTGGTGGCGAGTGCACAGTCTCCTTTTTTCAGAGAATTTTATAGCTGGTTCGGAGAGGAGGCCGAGAGGCATGACTCGCTGGTCATTTTTAAAGAGGATTCGAAGGGGAAGCTTTTTCGAAAAGAAGGGCTCTTGCAGATGTTTTTTCGCAAGGGGGTGCGAAACCTGGTTGTGTGGCCCTATAACTTCGAGATCGATCTTGAGATGATTGCTCGTGCCCGTGGATTGGGTATGAATGTGGTCTTCTTTGATGAGGAGGTAGAGACAAAGAGTGCGGATGCGGTGTTATTGGATAACAAGGATAGTATGTCCCGTCTGTGCCGGAAGATGCTGGCAAAGAAGATTCCTAAAAAAGGTATCCTGTATCTAACATTCTCTGACGTCTCCTTGAGAGCTGTTCGAGAGCGAACAGATGTCTTTAAACAAAAGATAGGCGGGAGGATTCTGGAAATTCCTTTTGCGGAGCAGTCTGAAGATAAACTGGAATCTGTCCTCTCGGAACTGAAGAAGAATTTACCTCGAGGGATTATTTGTGCCACGGCCGAACTGGCGGTAACGCTGCGTCATGTGCTTCTCGGGTGGGGCATTGCCAATGAGAAAGTGGCTATTTCCTGTATCGATGATCTTCCCGGAATGGATGGGCTGGGGATCACCCGCATCGCACAACCGATGAAAAAATTTGCACATCTAACCTATGAGTTGCTGCGAAAGCAGAATGAATCAGGACGGGACTGGAAAGCAAAAGTCTATCGGCTGAAGGGTAAGCTGCTTAAAGGGTAGGGCTTCTTTGATCCGCAGATAGGAAGAGGCCTTTTGATGAGACCTCTGAAGGTTTTTATTGCTACGCCATCTCCGCTGTCGCTCCGTCACAGATTCGAAATACTATTAACGCAGATTTTGATTCAAATTTGGGTGACTCAAGAAGCTGGTGGTTCAGTCAAGCGGTTGAAGCCGAAGCGATCCTCGCCCCGAAGTAGGATGGCTCGATGTCCGGTAAAAAGTGCTTCGTGGTCGATCCGGACCCAAGGCACTGTCACACGCAAAGAGAAACCCATTCGCCGCTTGGACGAACGATTGGGGTCGGAGTAGTGCAGCAGGCGATCAGTGAAAAGAAAGAATTGGCCGGGCTGCAGCTCCATCTTGATTGCCTTGGAGGCATCTATTTGCGAGGGATCCGCCATTTCAACAAATTCCATCTCGTCGCTGGAAGCTATGTGTGGGATCATCTTCTTATGGGATTCAGGGATGAGCTGAACACAGGAATTTTCCGCTGTAACTTCATCGATGGCGATCCAGGCGCTGATATTGATCAGAGGCTCAATTGGCCAGTAATTGACATCCTGGTGCCAGGGAACCGCCTTTCCCCCCGGCTCCTTGTTAAATAAATGGGAACGCCAGAGTAAAAGATCGGGCCCCATCAATGATGCTATCCTATCAATAATCTCCGCGTGCGAACAAAGATCGAAGATCATGCGTTTATCCAGATGACGTGACTGTTCACGGGATTG
>JAESUN010000309.1 GCA_016763045.1 Opitutaceae bacterium
AAATTTCTCGTCTAGTCGTTCTCACCACCTCTCGCGTCTTGTCCAAAGAACTACCAGAAGAGGATAAACAAAAGTATGCCGAAAGCGCGGCAAAGGAACTAAGTAAGGTCTAATTATCCTCCCATGGCGCTCGACAAACAGATTCAACAATTAGCAAAAGTCTTCCTGGAAGCCAGTATGGAAGAGGGGAGTATCTCTGCGTCACGAGTGACAGAAGTACTTCGGTACATTGAGGAAAATTCTCCTCGTCACCAAATAGCTGTCCTCAAGGCCTATCAAAGGTTCGTGAGGATAGAGCTAGAGAAGCACATCGCTCATGTTGAATCTGCAACTGATCTCAGTGACTCCGTCCTTGAGAATATTTCAGCTGCCATGTCTACCCGTTATAATCGGACCATTAAGGCCATTGCTTCAAAAAATGAAAATCTTATTGCGGGTATCCGCGTCCGTGTCGGCTGCGATGTTTTTGAAGACTCTATCGCCAATCAACTTTCCGCACTGCAATCACTTTAATATAACCACGTTATCCTAACTCCTCCTATTTTAATCAAAGGCCAATGAGCACTGTCATCGAACAAATCGAACAATCAATCGCCAAACTCCAAAGTGGTGCGGTAAAAAAGAATATCGGAACAATCCGCTCTTTAGCTGACGGTGTCGCCAAAGTAGACGGCCTTTCCGATGCTATGTATAACGAGATGCTGGAATTTCCAGGTGGCGTTATCGGAATCGCACTGAATCTTGAAGAAGAAGAGGTCGGTAGCGTTATTCTTGGAGATATTTCCCAGCTAAAAGAAGGCGATGAAGTTAAAACAACCGGCAAGCTTCTTTCAGTTCCAGTAGGGAAGGGACTGCTCGGCAGAGTTGTGGATGCTCTCGGAAATCCAGTTGACGGGAAAGGCCCGCTCGAGTCTTCCGAAACCTATCCAATCGAAAAACTTGCTCCCGGCATTATTGCCCGCAAATCCGTTTCTCAACCTCTTTTGACCGGAATTATGGCAATTGATTCCATGATCCCTATCGGGCGTGGACAACGTGAGCTTATCATCGGTGACCGTGGAACGGGGAAGACAACCATCGCTATCGATACCATCATCAATCAGGCGCAGATCAACAAAGTTGGGCTTGCATCCGGTGATGCTGATTTCCGCCCTGTGTATTCTATCTACGTCGCAATCGGACAGAAAAACTCCAACGTTGCACGGACGATCGCTGTTTTGGAAAACGCAGGTGCTCTTGAATACACCATTATCGTAACAGCTCCTGCAGCGGATAATCCAGCGAATCAATACCTTGCTCCATATGCAGGTGCTGCCATGGGTGAGTTCTTCTTACAAAATGGAATGGATGCCTTGATCGTTTATGATGATCTTTCCAAGCATGCGGTGGCTTACCGTCAAATTTCTTTGATCCTTAAACGTCCTGCGGGTCGTGAAGCCTATCCAGGTGATGTTTTTTACCTTCACTCCCGCTTGCTTGAACGTGCTGCCCGAGTGGACGAAAAAAATGGAAATGGTTCACTCACTGCTTTACCTATTATTGAAACACAAGAAGGTGACGTTTCGGCCTATATTCCAACCAACGTGATCTCCATCACCGACGGTCAGATCTTCCTCGAAACAGATCTCTTCAACCAAGGCATCCGCCCTGCGGTTTCCGTTGGCCTCTCCGTTTCCCGTGTTGGATCTGCCGCTCAAATCAAAGCAACCAAGCAAGTGGCAGGTAAGCTCAAAGGTGAGCTCGCTCAGTTCCGCGAACTCGCTGCCTTTGCTCAGTTTGGTTCCGATCTAGATGCAGGAACAAAAGCTCAGCTCGACCGTGGTTCACGTATTGTTGAAATCTTCAAACAGCCTGCGTTCAGTCCACAACCGATTGAAGTTCTAGCGGGTATCCTCTGGGGCGTTCAGCAGAACTACTTCGACTCTATCGATGTTTCCAAGATTATGGATGCCGCGACCAGTCTTCGCGAATTCCTAACAACCCGGAAAGATTCTCTTCTCACCGAAATTCGCACCAAAGCCAAAATTGATGATGCGCTTGAAGCGGATCTCAAAAAGGCCCTCGATGAGTGGAAAACAACTTTTTCTGCTTAATTCTCACTTCTCTGATTGATCTCTAAACCCTGATATAACGTGCCTAGTACCCGCGACATTCGCCGCCGTATCAAGTCGGTCAAAAACACCCGACAGATAACCAAGGCTATGGAATTGGTAGCTGCTTCTAAAATGAAGCGAGCCCAAAAAGCTGCCATTGCAGGTCGTCACTACGCAGTGCTTTTAGCTGAGATCCTCAGCTCCATTGCTCCACGCGTCGAAGAGGTCTCTCATCCTCTCCTGGAAAAACGTCCCGTAAAAACCAGAGGAATTCTGATCATCACCACTGACAAGGGTCTTTGTGGTCCATTGAACAGTAATCTCTTCAGACTGGTGACAGAAATTGAAGGAGATGCCAAATTTGCGAGCATCGGCCGAAAGGGGACCCAGTTCCTCAGCCGTGGTGGCTATGATCTGTTAGCTGATTTCAGTATTGATGACGAAGTCACCTTTAGTCAGGTCCGAGTCGCAGCTCAATTCATGGTCGAGCAATATCTCGAAGGAAACATTGATACTCTCGAAATCATCTTCCCTCGATTTATTAATACCTTGGTTCAGGAATCTTCATCCGTTTCATTGCTCCCGGTTCCAGATTTGGAAACGATGATCAAAACACTACGCGGAAAAAACACAGCAGAAGACGAAATCCAAAAAACAAAAGATGACAGAGAAATGCTCTTTGAGCCCGATGCTGTCGAACTTCTCAAGACGTTGCTTCCACAGTATATCAATCGGCAAATCTATCAATTTGCCTTGAATACTAAAGCATCCGAGCACAGTGCCCGGATGGTCGCCATGAAATCTGCCAATGATAATGCAAGCGGACTTCTCGATGACCTTACCCTTGAATACAATAAAGCCCGTCAGGCAGCTATCACCCAGGAAATTCTGGAGCTCGCATCTGCAGGCGTATAAACTTAACCTTTTATCAAAAAAATTAGCACCCTCAGGATTTATTCAGCATGAGTAATATAGGAAAAACAGTTCAGGTTATTGGTCCCGTCGTTGACGCTCAATTCCCTATAGCCAATATCCCTCCAATCTATCAGGCGGTTACCATTTCCTTCGAAGTTAATGGCGTTCCTGATATCGTGACTCTCGAAGTTCAACAGCACCTGGGAGATGGACGCGTTCGCGCCGTCGCAATGTCTTCTACTGAAGGAATTACCCGAGGTATGGACGTTGTCGATACAGGAAGTCCTATTACCGTGCCTGTTGGCGAAGGAGTTCTTGGACGAATCTTTAATGTTACCGGAGACCCGGTAGATGGGCGAGGCGAGGTAATACACGAAAAAAGATATCCGATTCACCGCCCAGCTCCTGCTCTAGTAGACCAGGATACCACAGCAACTATTCTGGAAACAGGAATCAAGGTTATCGATCTGATTTGTCCGTTTATTAAAGGAGGTAAGGTGGGCGCATTTGGTGGCGCCGGTGTTGGTAAGACCGTGGTCATCATGGAGCTCATCAACAACATTGCAAAAACTCATGGTGGTTTCTCCGTTTTCGCCGGAGTGGGGGAGCGTTCCCGTGAAGGAAACGATCTCTACCACGAAATGTCTGATTCTGGAGTCATCAATCAAAAAGACCTCAGCAAATCAAAGGTGGCTCTCGTTTATGGACAAATGAACGAACCTCCTGGCGCACGTATGCGGGTGGCTCTTTCGGCGCTGGCTATGACGGAATATTTCCGAGATGAGCAAAACCAAGACGTGCTTCTTTTCGTCGATAATGTTTTCCGTTTTTCTCAAGCTGGATCTGAAGTATCCGCTCTCTTGGGACGTTCGCCTTCAGCGGTTGGTTATC
>JAESUN010000310.1 GCA_016763045.1 Opitutaceae bacterium
ACCGGGCTATTGGATCGCAACTGACGTGTATCTTCGTCGATAATGGATTGTTGCGTTTGAATGAGCGGGAATACGTAATCGATCTGTATAAACGGAATTTTAAGCTCGATCTGCGGGTCGAAAGAGCAGGGGCCTTGTTTTTACGAAAATTACGTGGTGTCACAAATCCTGAGACAAAACGAAAAATTATAGGAAGAACTTTTGTGGAAGTCTTTCAGAAGTCGATTAAGTCGATTGGTCCTGCCGATTTATTGGCTCAAGGGACTTTATACCCAGATGTGATCGAGAGTGTCGCTATTGGAGGGAATCCAGCGGCTCTGATTAAGAGTCATCACAACGTCGGAGGTCTTCCCAAGAAGATGAAGCTCAAATTGCTCGAACCTTTACGGGAGTTATTTAAAGACGAAGTTCGTGTTTTAGGATCAGCTCTTGGGCTTCCAAAGGAAGTTGTTTGGCGCCAACCCTTCCCTGGACCAGGATTGGGAGTTCGGGTATTGGGCGCTATCACTGGGCCAAAGCTCAGAATTCTTCGGAATGCGGAAGCAGTGCTTCAGGAAGAGATGATGAAATCAGGCTTTTACTACAAGCTGTGGCAAACCTTCTGTGTGTTGCTTCCGGTTCGGACTGTAGGCGTGATGGGCGATGAGCGCACGTATGATTATGTGATTGCCATCAGAGCTGTCGAAAGTGCGGATGCGATGACGGCAGATTGGGCTCGATTGCCCAATGAGTTGCTTCGAACCATTTCCAGTCGCATTATAAATGAGGTCAAAGGGGTTAATCGGGTTTGTCTCGATTTGAGTTCAAAGCCACCTAGCACTATTGAGTGGGAGTGATCTCACTTTTGGTTATATGAAAATACTATCTGTAGCTCCGGTCTTTGGGAAAAGGTTTCGATTGTGGTCGATGCTCGCTCTCGTTCTTGCGATAGGCGCAAGTGCCATGGCTGGAGACGAAAAAATAATTGACGAAATTATCGCAAGAGCGAGGGCATTTGTAGGTGAGGAGAGTGCTTTGGAATCCGTCCAGTCTATTCGTTTTCATGGAACGCTCAAAGCAGAGGGGGATAATGCTATAGAGGCTGAAGTAACTATCATCGTGATGCGCCCGGCATTGCAGAAAATAATAATGCAACACGACGATGTGAAAGAAATTACTGGGTTAAGCCTCTATGACGGTTGGCAGAAGATCGAAGAGGTGGGCAACGAATCCAATCAATATGTGATGATGTTGAATGTGAAGCAGATTAGGCGATTACAGGCAAACTCTTGGGAGGCCTTGAATTTTTTTAAGGGAATCGAAGAAAAAGGTGGGCATGTTGAATTCTTAGGAGAGGAAGATGTGGATGGGCTACCTTGTTCAAAATTAGCTTTTGTGCATAGCCCTGCTATTTCATTCTTTCGTTTCATCGATGTTGAAACCGGACGCCTGGTGATGACGAAAACCGAATCAGGGGGAATGATCACCGAAGAAGGTTCAATTGAGGTAGAGGGTATTCGTTTTCCCAAGAAGATTATTAGAGAGATGGGAGGAACTCGCACGACGATGGAATTTGACCGTATTACATTGAACGAAGATTTTGAGAAAGATTTCTTCGAAGTCCCGATGTTTTGATTCCGATCAGTTCTTTAAGGGTCGAATAGCAGAGAGGAATAATCATCCACTCATTTTTTGAGATTGAAGGAGTCGTCAGGTTTTTATCATAAGAGAAGGTGCTTAGGTTTATATGCCTTCGCTAAAATTTGGATAAATGAAAAAGATCTTATTTTCATCTCGTAGTTTTTGGAAGACCCTCAAGACATTTTGTGCCGCTGCGGAGGTTTCATCATCGCTGCGCAAGACAGTTTCCAGTGTCATTGAAGAAGTTCGATCTGATGGCGACTCAGCTATCCGTAAATACATTAAGAAATTTGACCGTGCTGATGTGAAGCCCGGGTGCTTTCGAGTCTCACCAGAGGAACTGAAAGAGGCGAGTCGTCGATGTGACCGATCGGCACGAATGGCTATTCGGGAGTCGTTGAAAGGTGTGGAAGAGTTTCACAAGCAATGTTTGCCTAAGAATTGGACAACTAGAAATATTCACGGTGCTTTAGTGGGTGAGCGTTATTATCCACTGGAGAGAGTCGGTATCTATATCCCGAAGGGGCTTGTTTCGACGGTGGTGATGACATGTGGCTTGGCGAAAGTCGCAAAAGTTCCAGAGGTTGCTGTTTTTACGCCTTGCGATGAAGCGGGCACTGTGAGTGATGGTGTTTTGGCGGCCTTGCATATTGCCGGGGTAAAGGAGGTCTACCGTATTGGAGGAATCCCTGCGGTGGCGGCGATGGCGTATGGAACGGCTTCGATCAAACCAGTGCTCAAAGTATTTGGACCTGGCAATGCGTATGTGGTGGAAGCAAAGCGTCAGGTTTATGGCCAGATAGGGGTCGATTTGTTGCCGGGTCCGAGTGAAGTTATGTTGATCGCTGATGACACGGCGGAGGCTTCGTTTGCGGCTGCCGATCTTTTGGCTCAAGCAGAGCATGGATCCGGTAGAGAGAAAATATATTTTGTCGGACTTTCGGAATCCATTGTGAAGAAGGTTCATGATTGCCTGCGGGAACAGTTGAAAACATTGCCGAGGAAAACTTTGATTGCCTCTGTTTTAAAAAATGGATTTTTAACCATTTTGGTGGATTCACTGGAAGCAGCAGCTGAGGTGGCCAATTATGTTGCCCCGGAGCATTTGGAGCTGGAAGTGGAAGAGAAGGGGCAGGAATTTTTGACCCGCTTAATCACCACTGCAGGTGCCATTATGCAGGGGAAATGGTCTGCGACGGCTTTGGGCGATTTTACGGCAGGTCCGAGTCATGAACTTCCAACTGGAGGGGCAGGTCGTTTCTCTAGTGGCTTGCGTGTGGAAGACTTTATGCGTCGTTCCAGCGTCATCCGTTACGATAAGAAGAGTTTATCAAAAGCAGCCTCAGTCGTCGGGGTGTTCAGTCAGCTCGAAAACTTGGATGCGCATGGTCGATCAGTTGAAATTCGCCTAGAGAAAAAATGAGTGAGCGAACAATAGCAGATCTGGTACAGCCTCATATTTCGAAGTTAAAAGCTTATACTCCAGGGGATCAACCGGAAGGCAGTGAATGGATAAAACTCAATACAAATGAGAATCCATATCCTCCGAGCCCAAAAGTAAGTGAAGCGATACGAGAGTTGGATGCGAATTCTTTACGTCTATATCCGGATCCTAAGAGTCTGCAATTAAGAGAGGCGATTGCGGCTCACCATTCATTGGAGCCGAATCAAGTGATTATTGGCAATGGATCAGATGATATTTTAAATCTACTTATCAGAGCCTTTGGAGGTGTCGGAGGAACTGTGGGGTTCAGTTTCCCTAGTTATTCGTTGTACCCTGTTCTCATTGGGATCGGAGATGGAGTGACTGAGATTGTCGATTTTCAGAGGGAGATGTATCTTCCAGTCGAGCAGGTGAGAAACAGCTCTGCCGGGTTGTTTTTGTTAACTTCTCCAAATGCTCCGACTGGAGTTGGTTTCAAGAATGAGAAGATAGAAGAGGTTTTGAAAGTGCACTCCGGTCTTTTCGTGGTGGATGAAGCGTATGCAGATTTTGCTGATGAAACTGCGATTGCGTTGCTCAAGAAATATCCACGACTGGTTATCACGAGGACTTTCTCAAAATCATATAGTTTGGCGGGGATTAGAGTGGGGTATGCTTTGGCCGCGCCGGAAGCTATCGATTTCCTTGATCGGGTGAGGGATAGTTACAATGTCAGTCGTCTTTCCCAGGTAGCTGCGCTTGCCGCTTTGGAGGATCAGACTTATTTTCAACGGGTAGTGGCCCAGGTGAAGGAGACGAGAATGCTGTTTCAGGCTGAGTTGAAGGAAAAGGGGTGGTTTGTCTATCCCTCTCAGGCGAATTTTCTTTTTCTAGAACCTAAAAATTCGAAAGGAGAATCGAATGAAGATGTAGCCACATCGTTATTTGATTACCTTTATTCTGAAAAAATATTGGTTCGTTACTTTGGGAGTCACGTCTTGACCTCTTCTTTTTTGAGGATCACTCTGGGCACAGAATCTGAAATGAAGGTTCTCAGCAAAGCAATTAATTCATGGCAAACGATCGTATAGCATCTGTCAGCCGCAAGACAGCGGAAACTGAAATATCTCTCCAGATAAACCTGGATGGACCTGGTGAGTCGTCGATTCAAACGGGCATTCCTTTTTTTGATCACTTACTCGAGCTTTTTGCTAGGCATGGTCTTTTTGCGTTGAAGGTAGAGGCAAAAGGGGATCTTTCTGTGGATTATCATCACACGGTTGAGGATGTTGGACTTGTTTTGGGTGAAGCCATTAGGAAAGCTCTCGGTGATAAGGTGGGCATTAAGCGGTATGGATTTTTCATCTTACCGATGGATGAATGCCTAGCTCGCATCGCAGTCGATTTGGGTAACCGTCCTTTATTAGTTTACAGTGTAGAAGTGAACAGTAGCTATGTGCGCGATTTTAACATTTTGCTTATTAAGGAGTTTTGCCGTGCTCTGTCCAATAGTCTTGGGGCAAACCTGCATGTGAATCTTGAATACGGAGAAGAGCCGCATCATGCTGTTGAGTGTGTGATGAAGTGTCTTGCTCGTGCGATAGATCATGCTAGTCAGATTGATCCGAGAGCGAGTGATGAATTACCTTCTACTAAGGGTCTGTTAACCTGACCTTTTTACGTGGGCGGAATGGTATTTGCCAAGGTAGATCAAATGAGGATCTGCCGGAGGATTAGCTATGGCTTTGAAAATTGCGTTAATAAATTATGGAATGGGAAA
>JAESUN010000311.1 GCA_016763045.1 Opitutaceae bacterium
TACAATCACCTATTTTGAAAATGCCTTCGATTCACGAAGATATACCCGTTGGACATGAACCGCAATATCGTTCATCGATCGAGCATCTGTCAGCACCAACGTGCCGGCCTTTCGATAGACCGGCTCTCTCTCCGCCAACATTGTCTCGATCGCCCCCAACGGATCTTCCACATTGAGCAAAGGTCGATTCTTATTTCCTTCCGTTCGACGAAGGATCGATTCAGCAGAGGCTAACAGGCAAATAACAACCCCCTTTGATTTCAAAAGATCTAACATTCCCGACGGAATAACAAGGCCTCCGCCACACGCTACCACAACCCCCTTTGCGGGATGTCCTTCATCGACAAAGTTTCGTTCCAGTTCCCTAAAACGCTTTTCACCCTCCTGCTCGAAAATTTTCCTAATAGGTTTTCCATAGCTTTTCTCAATAGCCCCATCACTATCGATCATGGTCATTCCCATTCGTTTGGCCACCATCCGACCAATAGCACTCTTCCCGGTTCCCATGAAACCGACCAGATATAAATTCACTTGATTGGAATGACTGCTCATCGCCACCCAACACAGTCGAAGCTTTCTCAAAAGTCAAAAAGAGATCACTCATTGCCCTTAATCAAACGAAACGGACTAGTTAATGGATGAGCAACACTCGTCTACCCTGCAATTGACTAAGAAGAAGACCTCTTCTATGAGACAATCGAAATGAACAAATGCCTGCTCCCATAAAGAATGAAAATCGATAACCTTATTATCGGTGGAGGGTTAGCGGGTTCCCTCATGGCTTGGACTCTGCAAAAACAGGGTAAAAGCATTATCGTTGTTGATCAGTTCAACGAGAACTCCTCTTCCAGGGTCGCCGCAGGCATCATCAACCCCATAACTGGACGCCGTCTGACCTCCACCTGGAAAGCATTCGCCCTCCTTCCCTTTGCAGATCAGTTTTATAAGGCCTTAGAGAAGGAGCTCCAGCAACGGTTCTATTATCCCCGCAAGATCATCCGCCTCTTTAACACTCCTGAAGAAGAAGCCCTCTGGGAAAATCGAAAAGCCGAAAACGAACCCCCTCTTTTTCACAAAATCACCCAAACACCTTTTCCCGAATTCCTCAACCCAGCTTGCGGCGGGATCGAATTAGAAAACGGGGGGAATCTGGATACGGTTACATTGTTGAACGCTCTTCGGGAGAAATTTAAAAATGGAGGCTTTTGGAGAGAAGGTAAAACACAGGCCGACGACTTCGTCGAAAACAAGGATTCAATCAGCTGGCAAGATATCGAAGCAAAACGAGTTATCTTCTGCGAGGGGTATCAGGCACATAATAATCCTTTTTTCTCCTGGCTCCCCTTCAAACCTGCCAAAGGCGAACTGCTTCATATCCGCCTCGACTCCCAAATCCCCGACCCCATTTTCATCCGAGGTCGCTGCTTCCTTGTCTCTCGACCCGATGGGATTTGCGCCAGCGGTGCAACCTATGATTGGAATACAATCGACGATACCCCTACCCAAGCAGGACGACTGGAACTTGAAACCAATCTCAAAAAACTGACCTCGACTCCCTTCACCGTTGAAAAACATCTGGCTGGGATACGTCCAGCGACACCCGATGCAAAACCCTTTATCGGGAAGCACCCGCAACACCCCCGGTTTATTCTCTTCAACGGTTTTGGATCAAAGGGGGTTCAACAAATTCCTTATTTTGCACAACACCTGGCTAATCACCTGATCCAAGGAACTCCCCTGGATGCAGACATTGATCTCAAGCGCTTCATCCGACCCATCACTCCACGCATCCCGTTCAAGGCAACCCGGATCGCTCAAGAGGAAGTCGCTCAACAAATCAAAAAAGGAGACCTCGTCATTGATGCCACAGCAGGAAACGGCTACGATACACTCTGGCTGGCGGAACAGGTAGGAACAAGTGGTCACGTTCTCTCCATCGACCTGCAAGCCTCGGCTCTCGACTCCACTCGAACTCTTCTGGAACAAACTCAAAAGCTGGAGCGCGTTGAACTCTGCCAGGGGAATCATTCCCATCTGGATCAATTGATTCCGTCCACCTGGCAACACAACACAGCCGCCATCATGTTCAACCTTGGTTACCTTCCAGGCGGGGATAAAACCGTTACCACAAAACCAGAAACGACACTGAAGGCTCTGAAAAATAGTTGGGGACTCCTCAAAGCAGAAGGGATCTTAACTGTGGTGCTTTACACACAACACCCGGGCGGAAGAGCCGAAGCCGAGACCGTTCTTCAATGGGCTGAAAATATGAATCCCGAAGAAGCCCTTTTTAAACATATCCAAAACCCTCTAAACCTGGAAAAATCCCCCAGTGTTGTTTCCATCATCAAAAGATGAGAAAGCCTTTAGCTCAAAGCTCTGCGGAATCTTCCCTCATGATCTTCGTATGCGGCCAGACGATCTGGCGCCTTTCCGGCGTCAATCGTTTCAGTAATTCCTTGGAAGGCCGGTAGCCATGCCGGAAAAAGCCCCAAGAGGGCCCATACCGATAAACAGCAATTCGTCGTTCATCAGGATTAACTCTTTTGGCAGATCCATGAGAAATCGCATCCACGAAGAGTAAGGCATCACCCGCCTTCATCTGCACCTCGATCGCGCCTGTCACACCATCCACCGAACCCCCTTCTTCCGTCATCTTCGCTTACTCAAATTCTGGATGCCGAAAATTCGATTTATGACTACCTGGAATCACCATCGTAGCGCCATCGCCCGGCCCTATATCGTTCAGAGCGATTAAGATATTGATCTGGCCACAGTTGAACTGCTGATCTCGCACCAAAAACTGACACCTCTTAACCCATGGGACTGCTCCCGAATGAAGTCCTATCGCCTCTCCCGGGCCACGGATACTGACAAAATTTTCATCGATAAAGAGAGGACCATGCTGGGCATCAAAACTTTCCTGACCACCGACAAAGAGCTTCACATGATCAATCCATGATGGGTGATCAATCAGCTTTTCGAAAGGGGCGCCTGCCTCATAGATTTGCTGCAAATTAAGCCCTTCATTCGCACTCGCGAAAACATGTGAATGAACATGTCCATGCCATTCATCCGGTTCCTTTAGAGGGATCGTCTCTAAACAGGCATTTAAGTCCTCCACCTCCTGGGTATTCAGAGCCTTTTCGAGGAGCAAATAACCTCGTAAATCAAACAGGTATTTATCCAAATCAGAAACCATAGCTAGGGTTATGAATACGAAAAAACGTAAAAACAACAGGTTTCATCCAACCGTTTGTCCTTTTGCCACAAGCTGCCATTGACAGACACGCTCGTAAATCTACGGTAACCGACGCTAAATAATACGTAATTATCACAGTTTAAAACCAATGGCGCACTTCGATTCAGTTTCTCTCGCACCGGCAGATCCCATTCTCAGCCTCACTGAGGCCTTCAAAGCAGATTCCAATCCGGAAAAAATAAACCTCAGTGTAGGAGTCTTTGTGGATGACTCTGGAATCACCCCCATCCTCCCGACTGTTATCGAAGCGGAACGACGCCTCGCAGCAAATGCCAGCAGCAAAAGCTACCTTCCCATCACCGGTAGTCCTCTTTACGGCTCTCTCACGCAGGAGCTCTGTTTGGGAAGTGATTTAAAGAATAGCCTGGATGGCCAGATCACCACCGCCCAAACTCCAGGAGGGACTGGTGGTCTCCGAGTTGCGGCTGATTTTATCAAAAAGAATCTTTCGACCAATACGGTTTGGTTGAGCAATCCAACATGGGCTAACCACAAAGGCATCTTTTCCTCCCCTGGTCTGGAAATCAAGAGCTATGCCTATTTCGATAAAGCGTCACTCAGGCTAGACTACGCCGCTTTCATCGAAGCCATCAAAGCGATCCCGGCCGGTGACGTCGTCGTGTTGCACGCTTGCTGCCACAATCCGACTGGAGCAGACCTCTCTCCTGCACAATGGGATGAAGTAGCCACTATCGCTACCGAGAAAAACTGGATACCTCTACTCGATTTCGCTTATCAGGGTTTTGGCGCAGGCATCGACTCAGATGCCCACGGAGTCCGCGCCTTTGCGAAGACAGGGTTACCCCTGTTCATCGCACAATCTTTCTCCAAAAATTTCGGACTTTATCAAGACCGAGTAGGCGCTCTCCACATCATCACAGCCAATGCAGATGAGACCAAGCGCGTGGCCAGCCAACTAAAACTCACCATCCGGACGAACTACTCAAACCCACCCGCTCACGGTGGAGGCATCGTGCAAACAATTCTGAATGACCAAGAGCTTTATACCAGATGGGAAATCGAAGTGGCTCAAATGCGTTCCCGCATCCATGAGGTCCGCGACAACTTTGTCGCTGCCCTTTCCTCTGTAGGAGTCAGTCGCGACTTCAGTTTCCTCAAAGAGCAGAAAGGGATGTTTTCCTTCACCGGGCTAAGCCAAGAACAAGCCACCGCTCTTCGTGAAGACCATAGCATCTACATCGTCAATGATGGCCGTATCAACGTAGCTGGAATCACAGCGGACAATCTGCCTCGTCTCGCCCAAGCATTCAAAGCGCTCTTGGGCTAAGAACCATCCTCTTCTTTAAGGAAAAGGATATTTATCTCATTACTTGATGGCTGCTTTGGTATAAATATCAAAGCGGCCACTCTTACCTTTCTGGCTTAAGCTTGGTTCCAGATCATTTAAAAAAGGGGCTGACTTAGGTCTTTTGACGACGACCCGTTTACTGGCCACTCGCATCGCCGCTTCCAGGAGCTCGTTCACATCCATCGCTTCATTTCCAATTAAGCCATGGAACATTTGCATTTCTTTTTTAACGAGTGAGCTTTTATCCCGCTTGGGGAACATCGGATCTAAATAAACCACATCCACTGCACCTTCACCCAATTGATTCAAAGCAGTCACACTATTTTGAAACTCGATGGTTAGGTGCACTTCCGTGGCCTCCCATCGCATTAAGGCATCTTTAACGAGGCAATAAATAACCGGATGACGCTCATAGGCGATAACCTTTGCCCCTACAGAAGCTAACACAAAAGCATCTCTACCCAGACCACAAGTCGCATCAATAAGGGTCAAACCCTTGCGCTTATTTAAGCCACAGGCTTTGGCGATCGGCTGCGATGCCCCACCTCCATATTTCACCCGATACCCTAAAGTGCCGCTCTTAAAATCGACCGACAACGGGTTTAAAGTTAAATCGTCTTGATCTACTAATTCCACGATCCCTTTTTCAAACCGCAGGCAGTATCGGCCCTTTTCATCGTTTAGCTCTGCTGAAATCATCTCCCATAAAGGATGCCTTTCGAAGCTTGGATCTACTTGAATATGAACTGGCATTGAAATAAGTTCACTCCGTCTTGAGTGCTTCTTCGGGAACCAAAATTTTTAAGGATCGAGGCTGAACCTCCACCTTCAGTTCTTTGCCCATCTGATGAATTTCTCCATCCGTATGAAGCGTTACATCCTCATCTAAAGAAATTTGAAACGATCTACCTTTCCACAACTGAACCATTGGACTCCGGTCTAGCGTTCGCTTAAACATCCGAAGTCCCAAGCCCAGTATCCGCCAAAAGCTCTTTGTTTCGATACAAACAAGATCCAATAAGCCATCATCCAATAAGGCCTGTGGTGCAATGTAGGCATCATTCCCATACTGGGTGGAATTCGCTATCGCCAAAATAAAGATTTCTCTCTCTAGCGTCTGCCCCTCCGTTTCGATCCGGCAACGAAGCTTCTTGTAGGAACGAAAGGACGACAATGTCAGTTTTGCATACGAAAGAAATCCTCTCTGCTTCGACTCATTAAAGCGACGACCCACTTCCGCATCAAAACCCAAGCCCATCACATTAAAAAAAGAGACCCCATTCACACATCCGGTATCGATTTCCCTGACGCTCCCAGTGACAACTCCCGCAAGAGCTTTTCTGAACTCGAGAGAAATCCCCAAATCCCGTCCCAGACCATTTCCCGACCCAAGAGGAACCAATCCAAAAACGACACCGGAATTAAGTAGCTCTGAAGCGACCTCATTCATGGTTCCGTCTCCCCCGACAGAGACAACACGATCAAATGACGAAGCGATCGCCCAACGTGCCAACTCTCTCGCATGGCCAGCATATTCTGTAACCCGAACAACCGCATCCAATCCCTGGGCCTCTACAAATTGAACGACCGTTTCGTAACGGTTGCCATGTTTACCTTTCTTTCCCGAAAAGGTATTAATGATAAAGCAATAGCGCATACAACCTTGTGATAGTTAACACCTCTTCAAAAATCTACAACACATGAATACCCATCAGTTGGGCCTATCATCATGCTCTCATCAAAAGAGAGAGATTACCCTCCTCTCCTTTCTTACGGAATAACCGGAACCTCTTCAACTGAAGGTGCAGTTTCCTCAACTGGTGGCATCGGTTCTGTGACCTCCAAAAGATCCGCCTCAAAAATCAATGCAGATGCAGGTGGAATATTTGGAGGGCTTCCATCATCCCCATAACCCAATGCAGCGGGCACGCATAAACGGATTTTACCGCCAACAGATACTTTCTGAACACCTTCTGTCCATCCAGAAATCACCTCATTCAGAGGAATTTCCAACGGTTTTCCTGTTTGAAAGGAACTATCGAAAATCTGCCCATTCAGTAAGCGTCCCTCGTAGTGCACCTTTACGATATCGGTTGCTTTGGGAAAGGTTCCAGACCCCTCCATCAGAATCTCATAAGCTAATCCACTCGAAAGCTTTATTACATCAGGAGTCCCTATGAGGCCTGTAAAAAAACGGGCTTCTTCTTCTCGACCCTTTTCGATCATCGCCGCTATGACTCTATTTGAACGTTCTATCAGGTAAGTCTGAGCCACGGTCGCCATCTTTCCAGTGGCATCTGGATTTCCTGCTCCTTTAGCAGCAGCCAGCATTCCCTTTCCAACAAAGACCATCTCCTCTTCAGTCAGATCTACGCTACCCAATGTCTGAGCCACCCCAGTCTGATGTGCAACAAACCACCCCCAAACCTCAAAAATCTGAGCAGTTGTATACTCACTGACTTCTTCCGTTTTACCTGCAGAAGCGCCTTCGGAAGATTCTTGAGCAGACGACAATTCTTGAGCAGACGACAAAGTGGAACCAGTTAACCAAACAAAACAAGCGACCATAAGAGTGCTTTTTTTCATAAAAACTAAATTTAAAGATTACAGAAGAAAGTTATCTGACACAGGAATCGGATAAATAGGCCTATCTGAAGAATTTACTTTGTAAAAGCCCTAATTTCCTACTGTTATGCCATCTTTTCTTTGGCAGTCCTCTTCTGGAGAGGTGCACTCCTTACGTCCTCTCCAGACGAAAAATCAATTTTACCACAAAAACTTTAAATCAGCTAAGCAGCAGTTAAATGACAAAAGATAACGAACTGAATGTCCTGGTAGTCGGCTCAGGAGGTCGCGAACATGCACTTGTAAAATCATGCCTCTCCAGCTCCATCGTAAAGAAAGTGATTGCCGCTCCGGGAAATGGAGGCATCGCACAGGACTGCCCTTGCTTTCCGATCACAGCCGAAGAAATACCTAGCTTGGTATCCCTAGCACAATCCGAGCAGATTGATTTTGTTATCGTCGGCCCGGAAGTTCCTCTCAGCCTCGGGCTGGTCGATGAACTTGAGAAACACAACATAACTGCCTATGGCCCCAAAGCCGATGGGGCCCGTCTCGAAGCCAGCAAAACGTTCACTAAAGAATTTCTGCTGAAAAACAAAATTCCGAGTGGAGCAGCCGCTGCATTTGATCAGGTCGAGCCAGCCTTGAACTATCTACAAACAGCGTCCTTACCCATTGTGATCAAAGCCGATGGATTAGCCGCAGGGAAAGGCGTAATTATCGCAACCAGCCTTTCAGAAGCCGAAGAAGCAGTGCGCTCAATGATTGAGACACGGGCCTTCGGTGATAGCGGAAGCCAAATCCTCATCGAAGAATGTCTCTTTGGAGAAGAAATATCCATTCATCTCGTTGTTTCCGGAAGGGATTTCGTAACTCTCCCAACCAGCCAGGATCACAAACGTATCGGTGAAAATGATACGGGGCCCAACACTGGAGGCATGGGTGCCTACTCTCCCGCAGAGCTCGTGGGTGACAATCTCCTCCGGGTCATCACCGAAACAATATCAAAACCAAGTGTTGAGGGCATTGCCGATGAAGGAATTGATTTTCGAGGAACCTTATTTATCGGTATCATGGTAACACCTACTGGGCCAAAAGTTCTCGAATTCAATACCCGTTTTGGAGACCCTGAGACACAAGTCATCTTACCACGACTCGTCACAGACCCAATTAAACTCATGCACTGCGCGGCCACCCGGACGCTCTCCTCTATCACTCTTGAAATAAAGCCCGAATATGCCCTCTGTGTTGTTCTCGCATCTCAAGGATACCCAAATTCATACCCTAAAGGAGAAACGGTCACCATCGAGCAGAACTCCAATTCTAATCAATTCATTTTCCACGCTGGCACCAAACAAGCAGAAGATGGATCCATTCAAACAAATAGAGGACGGGTCTTCGGAGTGACCGCATTAGCTTCATCACTCGAAGAAGCCGCACGAGACGCTTACGCCCTAACAGAAAAAGTCTCCTTCACGTCAAAGTACCTACGTAGCGATATTGGCGCCAAGCAACTCAAGCGGACAAACTAACAGATGAGGCTTACTCTCTTTTTGCTGA
>JAESUN010000312.1 GCA_016763045.1 Opitutaceae bacterium
TTACATAATCAGGTCAGTTGGTTTTCTCTACAGTTTAGATTGCCCGGATGGCGGAATTGGCAGACGCGCCAGACTCAAAATCTGGTTCCTTCGGGAGTGAGGGTTCGACCCCCTCTCCGGGTACCATCTCTGATAAAGGCTTGCCATCATCTGATGGATCTAGAAGGTAGGCCTTCCTTTTTATTAGTCGGGCCGTAGCGTAGCCTGGTAGCGCGCTTGCATGGGGTGCAAGAGGTCGTGAGTTCGAATCTCGCCGGCCCGACCATTAAGGGGGAGGCGACCCTCTCAACGAATAAACCGCCTACTAAAAGGAAGAAGGAGGTGGTTGAGCCTAGCTCAATAAATACCCTGAATGCGTGAGGAAGCGTTTTTGGACGTCGGATTCCCCCTTGATTCGGTGATGTTGTCAGGTATGTTTAGAACTCTATGAGCATACTATCGGCGATCACATCCCTCGACATTCTCTTTAGCAGTGTTCTGTCGCTATTTATAAACCTGGTTTACGCAGCTTTCACTACCGTTCTAGCCTTGGGGATCCTGTGGGGATTGGATCGCTATCTGTTTAAGAAAATAGATTTTATTGAGGAAATTCAAAATGGGAATTTGGCCGCGGCGGTGTTTGCCGGTTTCTTTCTTCTTTCGATTTGCCTGATCCTCAGCTTCACCATGCGCTAACTAGATGAGCTTATTGAAGTGGTTTGCCTGGTTGTTAGCGCTGGGAGTAATTATTGTCACCTTGGATACGCTCACCTATGAGACGAGGAAGGTGGATCCCACCCGGGAGCGGCCCCAGGATATTGGAACCGCCGGAACAATCACCGAGCGATACGATAGTATATTCAGAAAATATACCCGGACTTATTTTGGGCGTATGCCTTGGCGCTGGTTCAAGGCGCAAGCGATTAAGGAAAGCAATTTACAAGTCTATGCGGAGAGCCCGGTTGGAGCGATGGGCCTGATGCAGATTATGCCAGCAACTTTTCAGGAAATTAGGGGAGAGCTGGGTCTGCCCAATACGCCCTTCGACCCGGAAACCAATATCAAGGCTGGTATCCATTATAATTTAAAGTGTTTCAACTTCTGGGTTGAAGATCGGAGCTTTCAGGAGCAGCTCAAGTTGATGTTTGCTTCCTACAATGCCGGGCCCGGCAATATTTTGAGGGCCCAGAATACGGTGCGCCAGAGAAATCTGTGCGATGGCAAACACTGGGACTGTATTCAGCTGGGATTGCCCGAGGTGACCGGGCGTCACTCGAAAGAGACTATTCACTACGTGGATCGGATCGAAGATTACTACGCGGTTATTCAATAAAAATACCCTCATCATCAGCATCGTTGTCCTTTACCTGGGAAACGTTCTGCCCCGGCCTATTTGGACTTTGAGGTTTTGGGACTCGCGAGCCCGATCCTTTACTAAGGAAAGAAAATGGAGAGTTTTCGATTGCCGTTGGGCAAGGGGTAGATTGGTTTTTCTGGGTGGAAGAGAAGAAAAGCATACCAAAGAACGGAGCGGCTCGTCAGAGCGGATGTAGTTGGGGATGGCCGTTGCTCATTATGGGAAGTGTTGTCTTGGTTTCAGATCAGTCGTCAGTCGGTTTTTCCGGATTCTTTCGTTTCGACAAGCTGGCTCATTTTTGTGTTTACGGGCTGATGGCGTCATTGGTTTTGCGGGCACTCCCGCAGCGAATGGGAGATCTTTGGAATGGGGTGATCGCGGTCCTCGTTGTTTCTCTCTTTGGTCTAACAGATGAATATCATCAGAGTTTCACGCCAGGCCGGAGTGTTGAATTTGCGGACTGGGTAGCAGATACCCTGGGAGCGATTACCGCAGTTTGGTTTTATCTTAAGTGGACCTGGTATCGCACGCTGATGGAATGGGGTCCGCTGAGGAGGAAGAAAAACTTATCCCGCGCTCCAGCCTCCATCGACGGAGAGGCATGAACCGGTGACGGAACCTGCTTCATCGCTGGCCAAGTAAAGGGCTGCAGCCGCAATCTCAGCTGGTTGGGCCATGCGTCCAATGGGCTGAGTCGAGGACATTTCACGATAGCCTTTCTCAGGATCGTCATACTCTGCTAAGCGTGCTTTGACGAAAGGTGTTTCGACGCGACCGGGACAAATGCAGTTTACCCGTATCCCACGTTTTGCGTAGTCGAGAGCGGTGCTCTTGGTCAACCCGACGACGGCGAACTTTGTCATGCAATAAGCCAGGCGGTTTTTTACGCCAACAATGCCACCGATCGAAGCCATGTTGACGATGTTGCCTGTCTTTTGTTCGAGCATGAAGGGGATAGCGGCTTTCATCATATTGAAAACGCCCTTTACGTTTACTTGGTAAAGGCGGTCCATATTATCGCCGGTAGTTGTTTCGAGGTCTCCGACATGTCCGATTCCCGCATTATTGACGAGGATGTTGATGGGGCCTTCTTCGCGCACTGAATTGAGTGATTGGATACAGGTAGCTTCATCCGTGACGTCGAGCAGGAGAAAGTGAGCCTGATGTCCCTTTTTTCTGATTTCCTCGACGGTTTTGTTTCCTCCGATTTCATCGCGATCCGTAACCCATACGGTTGCTCCTGCTTCGGCGAAGGCGTGGGCGATTGCTGCGCCGATGCCGGATCCTGCGCCAGTGATGAGAGCTTGTTTGTTATCTAATTTAAACATGATAAATTTGAATGAAAATCTCTTTGTCTAAGCGGATTCTTTGGTTTCCGATTGGAGGTTGTAGATTCGTGTTGCGTTGTTTCCCCAGAATCCTGCGGAATAGCTGTCGTCTATTTGATCAATCAAGACGGTAATTGTTTCGATAACGTGGTCGTAAGAGCCCGCTAAGAGGCAAAAGGGCCAGTTGCTTCCAAACATGATACGATCTGACCCAAAGGAATGGCAGATATGCTCTACATAGGGCTGGAGATCTTCAGGTTTCCAGCTGCTCCAATCAGCTTCGGTGATCAAGCCGGAGACTTTGCAAGAGACATTTGGCAGGGTGGCGAGTTGGGCGATGTCTTCTGCCCAGGGTTCCCATTGTTTTTGAGCGATCCCCGGTTTGGCGATGTGATCAACAATAAGTGATAGGCTGGGGAGGGTTTTGGCCAATTCGGTGCAGAGGGGAAGGTGGGTGGGGCGGATCAGTAAATCGTAGGGGAGAGAATGATCCGCAAGTGCCTGAAGGCCGGAAAGAATATCATCATGCAAAAGCCAGTTTCCATCGGGTTCATCGTGCACTTGATGCCGGATCCCGACCAGGTTTTTGGATGATTGGAATTCCGCCAACTGCTCTCCTATGAGAGGATCGCTGAGGTCCACCCAGCCAATCACTCCTCCAATAAAGGGGTTTTTTTCGGCGAGCTGGAGAAACCAATACGTTTCTTCCAGAGAATTGAGAGTCTGGACGACCAAAGCCATATCGATGGCATTCTTTTGGAGAAGAGGATGGAGGTCTTCAGGGGCGAAGTCTCTTTGCAGGTTGGTCAGTTCTTTGGTGAGCCAAGGATATTGAAATCGATCGCGTTGCCAAAAGTGCTGATGTGCATCTATCCTCATTTCGAATTAAAAAGATAAGAGGGTAACTTCTTAACAACTAGTGAGCCTCTTGTCGAAGCTTTTGCATAGCTTCTGATATCTCTGCGTTATCTTTATTCTTTGACCGCACCTGTTTGGATGCCTTTGATGAAATGTTTCTGAAGGAAGACAAAAAGGATAATAAGTGGGACGACCGACATGGTGACAGCTGCCATCAGGAGATGGGTCGCTTGCCCGCGTTCGGTATCAAAATAGAGAAGGGCAACAGGCAGGGTATAGATCTCTTCGCTTCGTTGAATGATCAAAGGCCAAAAGAAGCTATGGTAATTACCCATAAAGGTAAAAATAGTCAGGGCGATTAGCCCGGGTCGAGCCAGGGGGAGAATAATATCCAGAAAGATTCGCCAGTGTTTGGCGCCATCCATGTAGGCTGCCTCATCCAGTGATTTGGGAATGGTCAGCATGAATTGACGGAGCAAAAAAGTTCCAAATGCACTGAAAGAGGCGGGTAGAATGACGCCGAGATAGGTGTCTACTAACCCGAGCCTGACCATCAGTTCAAAATTGGGAATGATCATGACGGCCCCGGGTAGCATCATGGTCGCGAGGTAAAGAAGAAAAACTTTGTCTCTCCCTCTCCATTCGATGCGAGAGAACGCATATGCTGCCATTGAACTGGTAAGCACCTGAAGAAGCGTTACCCAACGTGCGACGTAGATACTGTTCCAATAGAATCGGGCGAAGGGTATTTGTCGGAAGACTTCGAGGTAGTTCTCCCATCTCAGTTTTTCTGGCAAAAGAGTCGATTCGCCGATTTCCGCCAGTGTTTTGAAGCTGGCGGAGACCATCCAGAGAAAAGGAAAGATCATGAGAAGACTCACCACCGTCAGTAATAAGTGGAGACGACTGGTGGACCAGAATGCCTGCTCAAGAAATCGTTTTTTCATCTAGGAAATAGGAGGGAAGGGGATTATTCGTTGGCCATTTTCTTTCCGAAGCGGAGATTGAGAATGGTAATGATAAAGACAAAGAAGAAGAGCATCCAGGAAATGGCGGCTGCATAACCAAGCCGGCCATTTTCGAAGCCCTCATTGAAGATATAGTAACCGAGCATAGTGGTCGATTTTGCCGGGCCGCCTTCGGTCATGGTTCTGGCCATTTCAAAGCCACCTTGCAGGCCATAGATAACACTCATCACAACAATGAAAACCGTAATGGGGGCCAGCTGTGGCCAGGTTACGTGGCGAAACTTCTGCAGGCTTTTGGCTCCATCTATTTCAGCAGCCTCGTACAATTCTTGAGGGATGCTTGATAGGCCTGCCAGATAGAGAATCATATTGTTTGAACCGATGGCAGCCCAGAGGCTGACGATCATGAGGGCCGGTTTAGCGAAGTGATAGTCTGCCAGCCAGTTTGGGGCTTCCAATCCATCAACAGCCATTGCGGGTAGTTGAAAGCAAACGGTGCCCAGACCATGAAAGATAAGCTGAAGGATAAAGAGCCCTGCAATGCCCGGGATGAGGCTGGTCATACCTTCCATGAGTGAGGAAGAGCCTGCTTCAGTGCGTTTCTGATACATAGCGTATCCTTGCAGAGTGATCAGGGCTAATAAGGTGATGAATGACCCTGTCTTGAGGGCAGGGGGCATCGCATTGTTGAATAGCAAAAA
>JAESUN010000313.1 GCA_016763045.1 Opitutaceae bacterium
ATGCGTTATCAATCCCTAACCTGGTTGATGTTCAACAAGCTGCTTACGAGCGGTTTCTTCAGAGAAACCTGTCGCATGACACGAGAGATCCGCATACGGGTCTTGAGGGTTTGCTTCGGGAAGTATTCCCCATTGAGTCTTACGACGGGAATATGCATCTGGAGTATGTGCATTACCGGCTAGAAGAGCCAAGGTACACCCCAGACGAATGCCGTGAATTGCGGCTGACGTACGGGCTGCCATTTAAAATTCGCGTGCGCCTAGTCCGCAAGGACGTGGCGGAGATCCCCGAGGAAGATATCTACCTCGGCGAGATTCCTGTGCTGATGGGTGGTGGCGAGTACATCATCAACGGTGCGGTGCGTGTGATCGTGAGTCAGTTGCACCGGTCGCCTGGTGTGGACTTCTCGATTGCTTCGGCGGAGGCTGATAGGCCTTTGCACTCGGCGCGCATCATCCCGGACCGTGGTTCGTGGATCGAGCTGGAGGTGTCCAAGAAGGACGTCCTTCAGATACGTATCGATCAATCAACCAAGATCCCTGCGACGACGTTCCTTCGAGCAATCGATGAGAACTACTCGACGACGGATGCGTTGCTGCGAACGTTCTATGACGTTCAGTCGATGAAGACGACTGAGCTGAAGCCAGAGCATTTTGTTGCGGCTCCGATCATCGATACCGAGACTGGCGAAGAGCTGGTTCCGATCGGTACGCAGGTTGGCGAGCACCTCGAGCAGGTGTTGGCTTCGAAGCTGAAGAAGCTCGACATCATCGCCAACCCCGGCGATCTGTTGATCTTAAATACGATTGCTGACGAGAAGCAGACTGAGCTTGAGGGCGCTGCCCTTACCGAGCACGAAGTCGCTTTGTTGGCGTTGTATGCCCGGCTTCGTCCAGGCAACCCGCCTCAGGTCGATAAGGCTAAGCAGTTGATCCAGGAGAAGTTCTTTGATGAGAACCGTTACCGCCTGGGCAAGGTTGGCCGGTTCCGTATTAACCGTAAGTTTGATCTAGACGTCGACAAGGGCGAGATGAAGCTTCGGGCAGAGGACTTCCTGCAGGTCATCAAGTACATGCTGGACTTGCGGAGCAACCGCAACAAGGCTCACATCGACGATATCGACCACTTGGGCAACCGGCGTCTGCGTACGCTGGACGAGTTGGCGGTTGAGGAGATGCGTAAGGGCTTCCTGAAGCTCAAGCGGACCGTACAGGAACGCATGAGTGTTAAGGATCTCGATGAGATGAACAAGGTCGCTGACCTGGTTAACTCTAAGAGCATCTCCAGTGCGATCGACCACTTCTTCGGCCGAGGCGAGCTGTCCCAGGTCGTCGACCAGACCAATCCGTTGAGCATGCTCACACACGAGCGTCGTTTGTCGGCACTGGGGCCTGGTGGTCTGAACCGTAAGCGTGCTGGTTTTGAAGTTCGCGACGTTCATATTTCTCACTACGGCCGAATCTGCCCGATTGAGACACCTGAAGGCACGAACATCGGTTTGATCGCGTCGCTTGGGCTTTACTCGCAGGTTGATGAGTATGGTTTCCTACAGACGCCTTACCGTGAAGTTAAAGATCACAAGCTGACCGGCGAGATCAAGTTCCTTCGTGCAGACGAGGAAATGAAGCTCACCTTGGGTCCGGCTGACGTGCTTGAGGTTGACGGTACGCTCAAGAAGGGTGCGGTCCTTGCACGGGTCGATGGCGACTTGGCGCAGGTGCCATCCAATCAGATCGATTATGTCGACATCAGCCCCAAGCAAATCGTGGGCGTGTCTGCGGCATTGATTCCGTTCCTTGAGCACGACGATGCTAACCGGGCCTTGATGGGCTCGAATATGCAGCGGCAGGCTGTGCCGTTGATCAAGGTCGATCCGCCTTGCGTTGCGACGGGTATGGAAAAACATATCCCGACCTACTCGGGGATGTTGATTCGTGCTCGTAATGCTGGCACGGTGACCTACGTCGACGCGAAGCAGATCGTTATCGACAATGCTGACGAATACGTATTGCGTAAGTTTGTCGGCCTAAACGAGCGGACCTGTCAGAACCAGAAGCCGATCGTTCGGCTTGGTCAGAAGGTTGAGCAGGGCCAAACCATTGCTGACGGTGCTGCTACGAAGCAGGGCGAGTTGGCTCTGGGCAAGAACGTGTTGGTCGCGTTCAGCACGTTCGATGGCTACAACTTTGAAGATGCGATCGTTATTAACGAGCGTTTGGTTAAGCACGATACGTTTACCTCGATCCATATTGACGACTTCAGTGTTGAGATTCGTGAAACCAAGCTGGGGCGTGAAGAGTTCACCTCTGACATCCCCAATGTAAGCGAGAAGATGCTTTCGATGCTCGATGAGCACGGGATCATCAAGATCGGTGCATACGTTAGGCCACGCGACATCCTCGTGGGTAAGGTTTCACCTAAGAGTAAGAGCGAACTGACCCCCGAAGAGAAGTTGCTACATGCGATCTTCGGCCGGGCCGGTGAAGACGTTAAGAATGACTCGCTGGAAGTGCCAGCCGGTACCGAGGGCATCGTGATTGGTGCCAAGCGGTTTAGCCGACGGATGCACCTTAGCGATGACCAGAAGAAGCGGCTCCGCAATGAAATGCGTGAGTACGAAGCTTCGATGGATGACCGGGCTGCTGATTTGTTCCGCCAGATGGTTGAGCAGATCAACGAAGCAACGGGCACGGCTATGGTCGATCCTTCCACCCGTCAGAAGGTGGGCGCCAGTGATATCACCGAGGTTGTCCTCGAGCAGATCGAATCGTTTGATCTGAAGTGGATCAAGGGCGGCAAGGAGATCAAGGAAGCTGGGACCGCGGTTTATAACCAGTTCTGGCCTCGTATCCAGGCGATCGAAAAAGAGAAGAATCGTAAACTCGCTCACATGAAGCGTGGCGACGAGCTTCCTTCGGGCGTGCTGGAAATGGTCAAGGTTTACATCGCGACCAAGCGTCCATTGAGTGTCGGTGACAAGATGGCTGGCCGTCACGGTAACAAGGGTGTTATTGCCCGTATCGTTCCCG
>JAESUN010000314.1 GCA_016763045.1 Opitutaceae bacterium
GATACTCTTTTCGTCCTCGATGAGCCCTCTGTGGGCTTACATTCCCGAGATATTGAGAGATTGATCGACATCGTTCGAAACCTCACTCAAGCAGGCAATACGGTTGTCGTCGTCGAGCACGACGAAGCCATGCTCTGCGCCGCAGACCATATCATCGAAATAGGCCCCAAGCCTGGCCGCGAAGGTGGTGAGATTGTTTTTCAGGGAACCGTTCCCCAAATGCTCAAGTCGGAGAAAAGTCTCACGGGCCAATACTTCTCCGGACGCAAAACATTGGATGCGCCAAAAAAACGAAGGATAGAAGACGCAGGTAAGTCCTACCCCTACCTTTCGCTCAAAGGTATCCAAAAACACAATATAAACAACCTCGATATCCGTATCCCACTCCAACGCATGGTCTGTTTAACCGGAGTGTCTGGATCGGGAAAATCGACCTTATTGAACTCCGCTATTTATCAGGGCATTCGGAGTAAATCTGGAAAAATCGCGCAAGACGTTGCTTCCATTACGGAAATCAACTGTGATCTACCTTTGGATCAAGTTGTCCTAGTCGATCAATCACCCATCAGTCGCACTCCCCGATCCAACTCTGCTCTCTACGTCGATATCTGGACATACATTCGAGAGCTCTTTGGCAAAACATCAGAAGCCAAACAGCAGGGTTTCACGGCCTCCAGCTTTTCATTTAATCATGGCGATGGACGATGTGATCATTGCCAGGGGCTCGGTTACGAACGGATTGAGATGCAGTTTCTCTCCACCGTTTTCACCCCCTGCCCCATCTGTGAGAGTAAACGCTTCAAACCCGAGACACTTTCCATCCTCTGGTCAGATCACAGTATCGCCGATATACTTGATCTCACCATTAAGGATGCTCTCACGCTTTTTAAGGATCATGCCCGTATTCGTTCCCGCCTCGAGACTCTTACCGCTGTCGGCCTCGATTACCTCACCTTAGGGCAGCCTCTCAATACCTTGTCCGGCGGGGAATCGCAACGACTCAAACTAGTCAAATACCTAGGAGGGATTTCGGCTGACAGCGAAGGCTCACTCCTTCTCCTCGATGAGCCCACTACAGGGCTTCACCGCCACGATGTTAAACGACTGATTTCAACACTCCAAAAACTCATCGATAATGGACACAGCATCATTCTGGTTGAACATAATCTCGATGTCATCAAATCCGCAGACTGGGTCATTGAACTGGGCCCCGACGCCGGGATAAATGGCGGAAAAATCGTCTGCGAAGGAACACCCGAACAGGTAGCCGCTTCCAAATGTGTTTCAGCCATTTATCTCCAGGAAGCCCTTGGGGCGAAACAGATCACCCAAACAAAGAAAAAACAAAAATCGGAAAAAGTTAAGAAGCAGAAAAATCTCGGTTATATTGAAGTCATTGGCGCACGTGAGAACAATCTGAAGAACCTCTCCATTCAGATCCCTCATCGAAAGTTATCCGTTGTCACAGGGGTGTCCGGCTCAGGAAAATCAACTCTCGCTTTTGATATTATTTTCGGAGAAGGCCAGCGACGATTCATGGAGTCCATGTCTCCCTATGCACGTCAATTCGTGGAACAGCTCCCCCGACCCGCCATTGATCGTCTGACCGGTATCCCACCAACCATTGCCATCGAGCAGAGGATGACTCGAGGCAGTCGAAAATCGACCGTCGCAACGATCACCGAAACAGCCCAATACCTGAGACTTCTCTTTTCAAAAATCGGTATTCAACACAACCCTACAAGCGGCAAGGCCGTCCTTTCCCAAACCTATAGTCAGCTCCTCAAACGATTAGGCAGCAGCTTAGAGTCCTCCAAAGCCAAGAAAGCCAGCAGCCTCTTTCTTTTTGCACCTTTAATTCGCGGTCGAAAAGGACATCACGAACCTATCTCCACGTGGATAGAAGATCATTATTATGAATTCATGCGCATTGATGGGACAATAACCAGAGTCTCCGAGTTCCAGAAGCTCGATCGCTACAAAGAGCACGATATCGAAGTCTCCGTAACCAATTTCAAAACACAAAACCCTAAGACACGTAAGCAGTCCACTGAAACGGCTCTCAAAGAAGCCTTACGTCTCGGCAAAGGATCTTGTTTTCTCTCGGATCAAACCGGCACTATTCTAGCCTGGTTCTCTACCACTCGGACAGACGAAGAAACCGGCGAAGCCTTCCCTGAGCTCGATCCCAAGCATTTTTCCTTCAACTCACCCAAAGGATGGTGCCCCACTTGCAGAGGACATGGTCGCATCTTTCCCTGGATGCTTGAACCATCTGCAGATTCAGATCTCCCCCCTATCCTGGCAGATTTGACCCGAAAAGCAGATCCTGACGAAATAGAATCTCTGACAGGTAGCCTCTGCCCAGAATGCAAAGGAGAACGCTTAAATCGCCTCAGCCGTTCCGTTCGTATTTCACTCAAAAACAAAACAGCTCTCTCCTTGCCAGAGCTCCTCCGAATGGAGCCGGATAAACTGATCCAGACGATGGCCCAGCTAAAACTCGATCGAAGAGGCAAAGCGATCGCCACAGCTATTCTCCCCGAAATCACAGAACGATTAAAGTTCATGGGGAACGTTGGGCTCAACTACCTTTGCCTGGATCGCCCGACCGATACTCTTTCAGGAGGGGAAGCCCAACGAATCCGTCTCGCCTCACAATTAGGCACGAATCTCGCCGGAGTTCTATACGTTCTCGATGAGCCCAGTATTGGACTACATGCCCGCGACAATGAACGCCTCATACAGATGCTCGAAGCCCTTCGTGACAAAGGGAACACTCTACTTGTAGTCGAGCACGACGACGCCATCATGGAAAGAGCCGACAACATCATCGACCTCGGACCAGGCGCAGGCATTCATGGAGGACATCTCCTGGCCAATGGCAGTCTCGCTGAACTCAAGAAAAACAAAAACTCTCTTACCGGACATTATCTAAGTAAGAGCATTGCCCACCCTCTCAACCAAAGCTACCGGCCTCTTCCACCTGGGAAAACGAATCCTAAATCCGATCAGTGGCTTACCCTGAATAAGGTTTCTTTCAGAAATCTCAAAAAGCAAACCCTACACCTCCCCATCGCTCGTCTTATCATGGTGGCGGGTGTTTCTGGAGCCGGAAAATCAACACTTATCCGTGACCTTCTAGGGCCTGTGATCGACACAGCGATTAAAAACAAAACAAAGAAGCTGACCGGCAAAGCCTTCCTCGAAAAACGAAAAGACTTTGCCACTTTCTATCAGGAAAACCAGCAAGCCTCCTCCATCCCTTTTGGAGAACTCACCAATGGAGACCGCTTCAAAAAAGTGATCGAAGTGGATCAATCCCCTATTGGAAAAACACCTCGTTCCACCCCTGCAACCTACTTAGGCTCCTTCGACATCATTCGCACCTTCTTTGCCTCTCTACCCGAATCAAAGATCCATGGATACAAACCGGGACGCTTTTCCTTTAATACCCATGGAGGCCGTTGCGAAACCTGCAAAGGAGCCGGACGAATCAAACTGGAGATGGACTTTCTCCCGGATGCGTACCTCCCCTGTGATGATTGCCAGGGATCCCGTTACAGCTCCGAATTGGCTGATATTACCTGGAAAGGAAAATCCATCGCTCAGATCCTTGCTCTCACCTTCGAAGAAGCAGCTGAATTCTTTGACTTCCACAGTCAGTTAAAAGATACGATGCGACTCATGGTGGACACCGGACTCGGTTACCTGAACCTCGGTCAGAGCAGCCCAACCCTCTCAGGCGGAGAAGCCCAACGCCTTAAACTCGTCACCGAACTAGCCAAAGGCCTTCAAACCTACACAGAACGATCACGCGGCATCCGACCTCAAAATCTGTATATTCTGGAAGAACCAACTATCGGCCTTCATCTCAGCGACTGCGAAAAACTCATCCACGTTCTTCATCGCCTGGTCGATCAAGGGCACACTGTTATCGTGATCGAGCACCATGCGGATCTATTGGCTGAAGCGGACTATCTCGTGGAAGTAGGTCCTGAAGGCGGACCAGGTGGAGGCAAAATCCTCTACCAAGGAAACCTCAAAGGACTTTTAAAAAACAAACAAAGCCCAACCAGACCCTACCTGGTAAGCAAAATCAGTTAAGCGCCTACAGGACAAAAAGACCCCCTCTCACTCGTTTTCACGTCACAAAAAGACCAATAACCCCACTTAAAAAAATTATTATGGGGTGAAATCAAAATTTTGCTGTCATCTGGAAGGACGCCTCTCTAGGGTGACCCGCTTCTATATGAGCACTTACATTGTAGACATTAAAGCACGCGAGATCCTCGATTCGCGTGGAAACCCGACTGTTGAAGTCGACGTTGAACTCGCTTCCGGCATTATCGGCCGTGCAGCAGTGCCCTCTGGCGCCAGCACTGGCGTTAACGAAGCACTTGAGCTCCGTGACGGTGACGTCCCTGCAAAATCCTTACCCAAAGGCATAAACGGAAAAAAACGTTACTTAGGTAAAGGAGTCCTCAAAGCAGTGGACAACGTGCATAATTTGATTCTTCCAGAAATCGAAGGACTCGATGCCACTGACCAAGCCTTCATCGACGAAACGATGATCAAGCTGGATGGTACTTCCACCAAAAAGAAGATTGGAGCCAATGCTATGCTCGGCGTATCCCTCGCTACCGCACATGCCGCAGCACAAGCATCAGGACTTCCACTTTACAAATACCTGGGAGGACCAAACGCCAAAGTTCTTCCTGTTCCCATGATGAATATAATGAACGGTGGAGCTCACTCAGATGCCCCCATCGATTTTCAGGAATTCATGATCATGCCTAAAGGCGCTAAAAGCTTCCGCGAAGCTTTGCGTATAGGTGCTGAAATTTTCCATACGTTAAAAGGTGTGCTCAAAGGAAAAGGTCTTTCAACCGCAGTTGGTGATGAAGGTGGTTTTGCACCTAATCTGAGCTCTACAACAGAAGCTCTCGACGTCATCGCTATTGCGGTGAAAAAAGCGGGTTACAAACTAGGAAAAGACGTTTTCCTAGCCCTCGACGTTGCAGCCTCTGAATTTTATAATGCGAAGACAAAGAAATATGTTTTCCATAAATCAGACGGAACCAAACGTAGTGGTGATGACATGGTCGCATTCTACAAAGAATTGACCGCCAAATACCCTATCATCTCGATCGAAGATGGCTGTGACGAAAACGACTGGTCGACTTGGAAGAAGCTCACAGACGCTATTGGTGATAACGTTCAATTGGTTGGTGATGATCTTTTTGTAACCAATACATCCTTCCTCAAAAAAGGGATCGATACTGGCGTAGCCAACTCCATCCTGGTCAAGGTAAACCAAATCGGAACACTGACAGAAACTCTCGATGCCATCGAAATGGCAAAAGAAGCCGGATACACAGCTGTCATCTCTCACCGTTCTGGTGAAACAGAAGACACCACTATCTCCGATATCGCTGTTGCGACAAACGCAGGACAGATCAAAACAGGATCTCTCTGCCGTTCAGACCGTGTTGCGAAATACAACCAACTCCTTCGCATCGAAGAAGAGCTGGGTAGCAGCGCTGTTTACGGTGGCAAAATGCGGTAAGGATCACCCTTCCTTTA
>JAESUN010000315.1 GCA_016763045.1 Opitutaceae bacterium
CCAGCCAAAACAACGTAATCACCTAGCGTCGTACTTCCAGAAATACCCACCTGACCACAGAGAAAACAATGTTTTCCAATCACAACATTATGACCGACCTGGACCTGATTATCAATCTTTGTACCTTCTCCGATAAGAGTGGAGCTCAAGCGCGCACGATCTATCGTCGTATTGGCTCCTATTTCAACATCACTCTCAATAAGGACATTTCCAATTTGCGGAACCTTTGCATGACATCCTTCAACGGTTTCATAACCAAAGCCATCGGAACCGATCACAACTCCTGAATGCAGCCGGATGCGATCTTTCAAGACACATTCTTCACGGATTGTCGTTTGAGGCATTAACCAACACTCTTCCCCTATCTCACACCCACGCCCAATAAAAACCGACGCCTGAAGATAACTGCCAGAGCCAATCCGAACATTTGACTCGATCACACAAAGCGGGCCAATTGTGGCAGAAGTATCTATCTCGCAACCTTCCCCAATAACCGCCGTCGAATGAACCCCTGGCTTCGGTTTCGGCCAGAGAATCTGCTCAAACTTTGAACAGATCTTCGCAACTGCGTACGAAGGATTCTCAACGCGAAGATAGATCTGACCTTCTTGAGGTGATTTGTCGTAATCCAACGGAATGATAACAACCGAAGCAGTCGTCTTTTCGACTGATGCCTTTTATTTTCGATTACCTAAGAATGATAAATCTCCAGATTGAGCCGATTCGAGAGAGGCAATCCCAGTAATAGAACCTGAAAACGAACCCTCTGTCTTGGGGGAGCCAATCAATTCAATTATTTCATTAAGAGATAAAATGATCTGCATATAGAAAAGAGTGGCGAAAAAAGTGGTTACCTCACCGGAAAACAAACAAGTGATCGCATGCTTATGGACTTCAACAATCAGAGCAAATAGAAAACCCCGTTTCGAGATGAAACGGGGTTAAAAATATTTTACTAACCGATAAGCGTTCGGCTATTCTACGGCTGGCTGTATTTCCACTGGTTTGTCACTATTCAGAATAGCTAAAATATCGTCGGTTATATCATAAGCAGCTGATGAATAGAGAACCACCGATGCACCCATACTTGATAATCCTGATTCATCAAGAACTAGAGTAGCTTCTCTTTCGTAAGCCAACACTTTGATTACCTTTTGGATATCTTCCAACATCAATGTCCGATGATTCTGATCCATTTGCTGTAATGCCCGTTGAGCATTGTTTCTGTATTGCTCTAATTCGCCTTGCTTAGCACGAATCCCGCTAATCTTATTCTGAGCATCTTCTGCCGCTTTTGCACGGGCACTTTCCGTCAAAGCAACATTCTCAGACTGCTCCTGCATTTCCTGATACTCCTCGACCATTGAGGTATAATTTGTTTGTAACTCTTCCATTCCAGCCACTGCCTTAGCCTCAGTCTCAAGTAACTTCTTGCGAGCTTCGTCTGTCTTATAATAGCCGTTAAGAGCCTTCTCCAGATTAACCGTTACAATCTTCAGCTCAGATTGAGCCTGTGCAGTCAGTCCCAGAAAGCTAAGGGCTACCGTTAGTATGAATAGTTTTTTCAGTTGCATATTTTAGTTTGAGTTAAAGTTAAAAGCGTCCTCCGAAGGAAACGTTAAATTGTCCTGAATCATCTGTAAATCGATCTGTCTTGATAGGAATCGCATAATCCATCCGAAGAGGCGAATTCATAATGATCAGTCGAAGCCCAATTCCATAACTATCATTATAACCACTCGTGTTATAATCAAAAGATCCTTTATTCACGAAACCTCCATCATAGAAAAGAGCAAACCTAACGTCTCCACCCAGATCAAACGAGTACTCAATCGTGCCCCATGCCATTGACTTCCCTCCAAGAGGAGTTCCAAAAGGGCCCTTTGGTCCGACTTCATTCGTATCAAATCCTCTTAGGTCATTTTGTCCTCCAAGGTAAAACTTATCGTAATAAGGGACATCCCCCGTATCACCAAACTCCTGAAGAGCCCCGATATAACCTGAGATTGAAAGAACTTGTTTACGCTTCTTGAAAACCAAGAAGTATTTCGCAGCTTTAGCTTCCAACCTATAAAAGTCTATCTCCCCCCCAAGGAAACCACCAGTCTGCCCCAAAGTTCCTTCAACACGAAACCCCCGAGTCGGCGTCATTAGATTATCCCGACTGTCCCTCGATAAGGTCAGTCCCATCCGAGACACAGCTGTCTTACCCGCAATGTCAGCAATACCCGGAACAAGCTCTGCACCCGGAATAATATTTATGATATCAATAACCTCATACTGGTAACCAACTCGAGCTGTTATCAGTTCAATCACTCGCCAACGCGAATAAACTTCAAACCCATATCTAATTTCATCGTAAAGCGTACTCGTGTACTCAGCTGCTGTCCGATAAAGATTAAAGCCAGCTGCGATCCGTTTGTCAAACAGCCATGGCTCTTCAAAATGCAAAATTGCTTGGCTGAAAATAGATCCATACTCCAGTTTTATTCTAAATTTCTGCCCATCTCCCTGGAACATTGAACGCACATTAAAAAGGTCAAAATTCCCTTGTTGGAATTCGACAAATATAGTCCCTTCTTGCTGGGAGCTGAAGCCCACACCAAAAGAAAGGTTGCCCGTTCTCGCCTCTCTGACTGTCACTTTTAAATTTTTTCGACCAGGTATGTTTGTGCTCTCATCCTCCACATCCACATAGTCAAAAAACTGTGTATTCTCGAGTCGCTGTTTGCTTGTTTCCATCCTCACTGTATTAAAAACACGCCCAGGCCCCATCGCCAATTCACGAAGAATCACAGTGCTCTTTGTCTTCTCATTTCCTTCAATAACAATGGATTCTACATAAAAACGATCGCTCTCCTGTATTTCATACTCGATATCGATGTTCCCAGTTTCAAGATTAGGGTAGCGGCGCAAGGCCGTGCGGGTTTCCAGATAGCCAAATTCTCCATAGAAATCATCGAGATTTGTGACATCTTCATCAAGTTTTGAAGGTGCAAAAACATCTCCTGACTTCACATACAAAACACGTTCAATTAAAAGATCTGTTGGGAAGACATCACTCCCCTTGATGGTAATCTTCCCTACATGATATAGCCTTCCTTCGTTTACCTTGATGGTAATTTCCATCTTTTCACGTGAGGGGTAAACAAAAGTTATCTCACTTTGCAAAATCTCAACATCCAAAAAACCCTTTTCTCGATAATAATCCCGTAAAAGCTCGAGATCATCCTCAAACTCGTCATCAAAAAAACGACCTTTGCCCGTCAGGAAGGACATGAACCACCATTGCTTGACCTCCATCTGCCAGCGAAGAGTTCGTGCCTTAAATGAGTCATTCCCAACAAATTTAATATCTTTTATACGAACCTTACCCCCCTCAACGATTTTAAAAACGATTGTCCCGTATCCTGTGCTAGGATTACGTTCAATCAGATAATCCACCCTCGCCTGAGAATATCCTTTCTTCCGATACAGAGTCAATATCGCCTCAGAATCTTCCTTTATTTGGCGTTCATCAATCGTACGGTTTTCTTCCGAGAGGATTTCCTCCTTTAATTTCCTGTTCTTTAATTTCCGGTTTCCGTCAAATCGGATAGACCCAATCCGATACTTCGGACGAACATCAAAGAGCAAATTTATACCATCTCTTCCCACAAAACTTCGGTTGACCTCGATGAATTCGAAAAGACCAGTATTGTAGAGAGATCGAATATCCCGATCTATGGCTAACTCATCATAAGGAATCCCGGAACGAGAAGAAATATTAGCCAAGACAATGGCTTCAGAAACATTCGCGACTCCGCTAATCTTAATATCAATCTTCCGAATCGTTATTTCCTGAGAAGATAACTGGCCATATGAGTTGGAAGAGAAAACTCCCAAAATCAGGCTACACAGAAAGATGATAAAAACCGAAGCAGTTTTATAGATATTATTCTGAGGCTGTAAAATTTTCAAATCGGGTAATTTCTCCGCGGAAGGTTAACTTTATATCTCCTATTGGTCCATTTCGTTGCTTGGCAATAATTAAATCAGCATAGGAACCCATCACAGAGGAACCATCCTCTGCCTCTTCTTTTCCTCGAGCCAGCAAAAGAACAACATCCGCATCCTGCTCGATTGAGCCTGACTCACGAAGATCGGATAACCTAGGTTTACGTTTCTCTTTTTCTGATTCACGATTGAGCTGACTTAAAACCAATATTGGAAGATTCAGTTCCTTCGCAGTTGCCTTTAGTCCTCGGGAAATCTCTGCAATCTGTTGCTCACGCGCAACTCTATTATCCGTCCCAGAAAGAAGCTGTAAATAATCAACAACAATAAGGCCCAAATTGTGCCTAGCATGCACCCGACGAGCCTTTGCTCGTAATTCAACAATGGTCAATTGTCCTGAATCATCAATCCACAGCGGCCCCGCTCTCAGTTCCATCGCAGCATTGGCCAATCGCTTCATCTCATCCTTGTTGAGCATCGCATCACGAAGTCGCAAAGAACTTACCTTTGCACGGCTGGTCAATAGACGCATAGCCAACTGTTCTGCACTCATTTCTAAACTGAAAAATAAACAGCCGACCTCCTTCGCCTTGTCTTTTGGAAAAACCGCTGCTTCTGCCATATTCAAGGCCAAACTCGTCTTACCCATCGAAGGACGAGCCGCTAAGATAATCATCTCCTGATCATGCAGACCAAACGTCAGTTTATCTAAATCGATAAATCCAGTCGTAACACCATTAATCTCCCCTCGCCTCTCGATTAGCTTATGAATCAACTTCACCGCCCCATCGACAGACTCTTTGATAGGCTGGGCAGAGTCAGAAATCCTGTCTTCGCTAATCCTAAAGATCTCCTGCTCAATCTCTTCAATAAATGCCTCTAAGCCCCCCTCATCGTAGTTAAAGCATTTCTCTACGGTACCTGTCGCCGTCCTAATTAATCGACGCAACAAATACTTCTCTCGAACAATTTCAATAAAATGAGCCGTATGAGCCGTCGTCTCAATACGATTAGTGAGGTCCGACAGATAGGCAATCCCTCCGATCTCCTCCAACTGATTTCGATTGCGAAGTTCTTCGCATAGAATGATTATATCAACCGTAGCTTTATCATCATAAATAGCACAAAGTGCCTCAAAAATCACTTGATGCGCCTGACTATAAAAAGCTTTGGCCGGAAGCTTTTCCTCCATGCAACGGGAAAGCACATCGGGCCCATCCATCAAGCAACAAGCCAAAAGAGCTTCTTCTGCCTCCTGACTATGTGGAAGAGACCTCCCTATCAGCTGGGAGTTCTCGTCAGAAGAACCTCCTTTTTCCGTCTTCTTAGAAAAACCTGATTGTCGAACCCTTGCGACATTGGCTCCTTTGGGGTCCAACATATATCCGTGTAAGAGATGATCCGACTACTCTTCCTCTTGAGCTATGTCGATCGGGTTTTCTGAAACAACATCAAATTCCAGCTCTATGGAGACTTCTGGGTGAAGTTTGATCACTGTCGAATGCTTTCCAAGCGTCTTAATCGGAGCGGCAAGATGAACCTTCTTCTTATCAACCTCCAACCCAGCTTCAGTGATTTTTTCGAGGAGATTCGCCGCAGTTACAGCTCCAAACATTTTACCTCCATCACCTGTTTTAACAGCAATCGCAATATGCAGCTGACCAATCTTGTCAGCCAATTGCTGATGTGCCTCCAGATCCCGTGCCTCACGTACCTCACGAGCTTTTTTCAAAGCCTCAATGTGCTTGCGATTTGCCCGACTGACCGGAACAGCGATTTTATTAGGAAGAAGATAGTTCCGTGCATAACCTGCACGGACCACTACCTGGTCGCCTTCTCCGCCTAAGCCTTCGACGGGTTGAATTAAAAGGATTTCATTCGTTGCCATAACTTTTTATTAATTAAATTTATTCTTAGTCAGCTCAAAAAGGAACATCATCATCAATTCCATCTGTGGCTGGTGCAGCTGCGCTGCCTTGCGTCGAAGCTGCAGAAGACTGCTTTTCCGTAGAACTTCCCTCTGAAGATTCATTTCCGCCACTCGTGCCACGAGACGAAAGAAACTGAACATTCTCCACCACTAGTTTGAGCTTACTACGCTTTTCACCAGTCTTAGATTCCCACGAATCAAATCGCAGCCGTCCTTCAACCATCACCGGGCTACCCTTGGACAGATACTTTGAGCAAAGCTCACCTTGTCGGCCCCAAGCTTCCCCATCTACATAAGTGGTCTCCTCTTTCGTCTCACCTGATTCCGTCTTGTACTGACGATTGACCGCCAGACCAAATGAACAAACAGCAGTTCCCTTTGGGGTAACTCGCAGCTCCGGTTCACGGGTCGTGTTACCAATAAGAAATACTTTGTTTAGATAGGCCATGGGATTCTCGGGAGAATGGAAAGACTTACGCTAGCTGAACAACCACTCGGTTGCAAACAGTATTCAATCGAAGATTATCCTGTAGTTTACGGGGTAAATCAGCAGGACCCGTAAAGAAGATCTGCGTATAGTTACCTTCAGTGAAATCTTTCTCTGTGGCTCGTGCAAATGTCTGCAGACCCAAATCGTCTGTCTCTGACACTTCACCGCCAAGCGCTGTAATTTCCTTCTTCATACCTTCAGTCAACTCCTCAACCGTTTCTTCCCGGTTTCGAGTGTCTATGATAAAAGTAGCTTTGTAATTCCTATTAACTGGATTCATTAGTATTTTTCTTTCGATTGATATAATTCATGGCCACCTCTGCTCCTCTGTCAACAAGCAGGTTCAGCCAATTCGCATATGCTAAAATTTGTTTTTCTAAAAATGTCCGTTCTTCAGGCGTGAATTTACCCAGAACAAAATCTGTGAGCATCATTTCAGAAGGAATCTTTGGACCAATCCCCACTCTAAAACGAGTAAAAACGGAGTCCATGTGGCTAAGAATACTCGATAAGCCATTATGACCACCTGCACTGCCTGATCCACTGATCTTCACCCGTCCAAAATCAATATTTAAATCATCGTGGATCACCACGATCTTCTCAACGTTGATCTGAAAGTAGCGAGCAATCGCCGAAAGCGATCTCCCACTCTCATTCATATAGGTAATAGGCTTGGCCAGTAATAACTTCCCCTTCGTAGGGTGGTTAATCTGACACGTCAAAGCCTCAAACTTACGTGATTCACTCCATTCGGCTCGAAACCGGGCTGCATAGGCATCCAGGATTTCAAACCCTATATTATGACGGGTATCATCATACTGTTTTCCTGGATTCCCTAATCCAGTAATCAGCTCAAACGACATCTCAAAGAACAGTAGAAGAGTCCATTAGATAACAGCCTCTTCAGGTTAAAGTATTTATTTTTTATCTGAAGCTTCTTCAGCACCTTCACTGGATGCAGCCTCTTCGGTTACAGCATCTGCCACCGCCTCCTCTTCCGTATCAGATGCTCCACTAGCAGCGATACAAGAAACGATAGGCTTGTCTCCATCATCAAGGAATTCAACTCCAGCAATAGCTGGGAGTTCCTTCAGATGAATCGTCTGACCTGCTTCCATCGTCGTCACATCAACTTCGATAAAACTAGGTAAATCCTTTGGCAAACAACGAATATGCACTGTATGGGAAACCGTTTCTAAAAGAGCTCCATCCACTTTTACTCCGACGGCTTCGCCGATAACATGAATCGTAATATCTGTTGTAATCGTCTCACCTGCAGAGACTTCATGGAAATCAACATGCAAGATCATGTCTGTAATTGGATTCTTTTGAATCTCCTGTATAACAGAGAGGCGTTTTTTCGCCCCTTTTTCATTTAACTCAATGATCGCAGTTGTACCTGCGATTGTTTTCATCAAACGGGAAAACTCTGGGGTCTCAATCGACAGAGTTAGTGGGTCAGTATGCTTACCGTATAGAACGACAGGTATACGACCATTGGACCTCAACGAGCGAGATGAACGGCGTCCGCTTTCAGAACGAGGAGAGACATTTAGGCTAAGTTGCTTCATTGCAAAAAGATTTTTGGTAAGGAGAAAAAGAGGACGGATGCTACCCCTGGGCGAAGGGAAATCAACTAAAACTTTGCCCTTATTTAAAATTTATTAAAAAATCACCACCAAATGATTGACAAGCCACTTCCGCCACGCTCTTTTTCAAAACCTTATTTGCCTGGTAGCTCAGCGGTAGAGC
>JAESUN010000316.1 GCA_016763045.1 Opitutaceae bacterium
CACATGATCTATCTGTCGTAAAACACATCTCCGATCGCATCGCGGTCATGTATCTGGGTAAAATAGTAGAATTAGGAAAAGCTGCCGATATCATCGAAAAGCCACAACACCCCTACACTCAAGCCCTCGTTAGTGCCATCCCCATAGCAGACCCCGACAAAGAACGAGCCAGAGAAAGCACCGTTCTACGAGGAGACCCACCCTCTCCTATCAATCCTCCATCCGGTTGCAGTTTTCACCCGAGATGCCCACATGCCACAGCGGAGTGCGCTCAAACAATCCCCGCACTCATCTCAACGGGCACAAATCATTCCGCCGCTTGCATCCATCTCGATAAAATCAATCATCTGCCTTAAGAGCAGTTTTAACTCACGGATCAAAGCAATCCGACAGACAGGAATTCACTTACTCAATACCGATTTCCTTTAAGAAAGGTTTGATCGAACGCTTTCGGCCAAGAAAAAGCTCGATCGATTCTTCGATAGGACGAGAACCACCAGGAGCATAGATTTCGTCTCTCAGACGGCGACCCACGACTGGATCCATAAAACCTCCTGGAGATTGTTCAAAGACAGTCGCCATATCAGCAGCGATAGCATCTGCCCAAGCATATCCATAATAACCAGCATCATACCCCATTAAGTGGCCGAAATACGTCACAAACGATGTTTTATCAGGCACAGGTAAAAGGATATCGCTGATAATCTCATTAGAAAGTTGTATCACATCACGTTTATTCTCCGCAGTCGCCTGACTATGAAGTGCCAGGTCGACTAAACCAAAAGACAACTGACGCCTATAGAAAGTACCAACCGTGGCCAAACGAGCTTCCTCCATTTTATCGAGAACCGACTCGGGGATTTTCTTACTTGGATCGCGATAGTCAGCCGCAAAACTATCCAAGACATCCTTATCCCAGATCCAGCGTTCCAGCATCTGCGAAGGAGCTTCGACGAAATCACGTGGCACGCTAGTACCCGAAAAACGAACATACTTCGCTCTCGTTAAAATGGAATGAAGAGCATGCCCAAATTCATGAAAAAGCGTTTCGACTTCGGCATGCGACAACAAAGAAGGCGTATCGCCCTGCGGTGCCGGAAAATTACAAATAAGCGCCACTACTGGTCGTTGATACTTACCATTTCCCAGCTGTTTCCCCTCGATTAAGCCAAATTGAGCGAAATGATTATACTTTCCCTCTCTGGGAAACATATCGAGATAGACCAACCCCATCGGTTCGCCCGTTTCAGAATCCGAAATCAGATGCAAGGTAACATCATCCACCCATTGATAAGGCGGTTTCACCTCTTCGATTTTCAGGCCAAAACAGTGTTCATAGATACGAAACATCCCTGCTAGGGTATTCTCGTAAGGAAAATAGACGCGGAGCTGTTCCGTATCGATCGTATACTTCTCCTTCTTCAGTTGATTACTATAGTAACGCCAGTCCCATAGTTCAATCTTAGCCTCTGGATCACCCGTATCGATCACTTTGAGCTTCTGAAATTCAGCTAACTCTGCATCTAGCTTTGGTTGAAGTCCTGCCGCCAATTCCTCGACAAACTCCAGAGCCGTTGCTCCGGTTTTTGCCATTTTGGGTTCAGTCCGATAATCAGCCCAAGTGCTATAGCCTAGCTTCTTTGCAATCGTATCCCGTAGCTCAATGATCTCCTGTAGCAACGGTGCATTCTTCTTTTCAGCCAATCGGTAACGAGCCAACTTCATCTCTTTACGCGTCTCTTCTACTGAGCAATTTTGCATCACCGCCAAAAAGTGATAGGTTATGTTAGCCAACACTGTGTATTGATTCTTACCAGTTTTAACACCCTCCCGACTAAGAAATCTCTCCGGAACCCCTTCCAGTTGCTCTGAGCTAAAGATGAGGACCTCTTTCGCTGACGTAATATTACTCTGAAAATCCGTGGTCATCCCACTCAGTTTTTTACGTAAAGCCTCCACTTCATCACGTTCCTCTTTCGGAAGATGGAGCCCTGCACGGCGATAATCGCGGAGTGATTCTTCAAAGAGTTTGCCCTCCTCACCCGAAAGCTCGGGATTCGTATCCGCGTAAGCTTTAATCACCTTATAAACATCCTCGCGATAATCCAGCCCAACAGCCCATTCATCAAAAGTCTTTATCACGGCCTTGGCGGCATCACGCATTTTCAAACGTGGACTAGTCTCTTTAATAAGGTAGATGCGATTGGCCACTTGCATCGCCTCATAAGCAATATCATCCAATGCGACTATCGTATTTTCAAAGGTAACTTCACTAGGCTTCAGTTGACCTATTTCATCCAAAGCAAGGTCAGCCTTCTTAATAGCCTTCTTCATTGATCGGTGCACTGCCGCAGAATTCGTCTCGAAAGAAGGAACCTCTAAGAGCGAACCAAAAGCTTCCGCTTTTTCGTTAAAAGGAGCCAGCCCGGAAAGAACGACGCCTTCCTGAGCAAAAGAATTCTGACCGGTGAAAATCACCCCAACCAGAATCACAACAGAAGAAAAATCCCAACGCATATCCTCAAAAGAATGTAAGATTTTAAAATACCTTCAAGCGGAAACCCAGAAGTCAAAGAAGGTTCTTTCGGGCTAATCCATCCGATTAAATGCCTTCATCCTTTCAAATCAATTCACCTATTCCAAAGGCCTCATAGCGAGGCCTCAAAAAATGTTCATTTTAGATAAAAGATTGAGTTGCATTGCACCAAATCTTTTCCGAGCGTGCGCTCAACAAAGGACTACTATGAGTGACCATCACTCGACCTCAACCATTTCGACCGATCAACAAACAAATCCAAGGAACCGCTCAACACTGCGAAAGAATCTCTTCCTCTGCTCAGCAGAAGGGATTGTCGCAATGCCGATCGTGTATCTCACCCTGCCCGGTAACTTCATTATTGCGATGTTACTCACTCAGGTTTTCCACCTATCGGATTCGACCTTTGGAGTGATTGTTTCCCTCCCGGCTTGGTGCAATGTTGCCCAGCTAATCCTCATTCCTTTCCTCGCCAAACTATGGTCTCAAAAGACCATTACGCTGATCTTCTCCTGGCTGCATCTTCTGGTTTGGTCTGCACTGGCAACGACCCTCCCCTTCATCCCGGAAAACAATGTCAAAGCAGCTGGTCAAATTCTCTTCATCCTCTTCCTTTTTTCCAGCCTGCTGCAGGCCCTCGTCGGTGTTTCCTGGACATCCTGGATTCAGGAATGGATCCCAGGGCGTATTCGGGGTAAGTTTTTCGGAAACCGAAACCGTATCCTCCAGGTCTCCACTGTTCTCTTTATCTTAGGAACAACTCTTTGTTTAAGCTTTTATGAAGAAAATAATCCCATCCTCGGATTTCAGATCATCATTTACGGATCGGTCTTACTGCGGATCATCTCGATTTTTTCCCAACAAAAAATTCTCTCAACCTCCGAGCAGAGCAATATCGAAGCAGCTCATAATTTAAAAGCACAGATTAGGTTCATCCTTCAAAACAAACCTCTTAAATGCTTTTTCCTTTTCGGAGCTCTTTTTGGTTTTGCCGTCAATTTCCTCGGACCCTTTTTCAGCGTTTTCCTCTACGAGGTAATCAACTTGGGTGTTCATGATATTGCCATCTACACAATTGTAGCCAGTATTGCAGGAGCTGTTTCACTACCGGCCTGGGGACGCCTTCTGGATAAATAC
>JAESUN010000317.1 GCA_016763045.1 Opitutaceae bacterium
CCTTGGTGGCGCAGTGCGCTTCAACGGCGGTGGCGCCGGAACGCTTCAACTCTCCGCAAGCGCTTTCTTCGCCGATACAAGCTTTTTGAACCAGTCCAAAATCACCGACCGGGGCGACCTCCGAAAATCTGATGGCGGACTCAGCAACACGGAAGACCTGTCCTCCTACGCAGTCGCGCTGGACGGCAACGACATTCCCGACCTCGACGGACTTCACTATCACCTTGGCTTTTCGCATCAGGCGAGCGGCGTCGGCGGTGGATCCGATGAGAACGCCTTTGCTATCGGCGTCGAGTACGCCGTAGGAGTAAGCCCCGACCTGGAAGTCACACCCATGATCGAATACGCGCGTCTGAACGATGCGGGTGGCGTCTCCGGCGACGACACCGGCTACCTCACCGCTGGCGTCGGCGCGACCTATGGCGCCTGGAACATGGCCATCTCGTATGCCGGTCGCGATAACGACTCCGCGACGTCTGACGACAGCGTGTTTCAGGTTTCCGCCGGATACGCGTTTGAATTTGGTCTTGGTGTCGATGTCGGCTGGCGCAAGGGCGACGAGGGCGGCCAGGACAGTGAAACCGCCGGAATCCTGCTGACATACGGCTACGAATTCTAGGTCTCACGAACACAATACTTTCCCGAAGGAATACCGATGTATCTGAAAAATAGTGTAAAAGCGCTTGCAGTCGCTTGCGCCATCACCTTCGCAGGCGTGCCTGCAACGGCAAAACCAGACGTCTCGGCGGTACTGGAAACTTAAACCAATATCGCACACGCGACGTATGAAGATTCTTTAATAACCGCGAAAACCCTGCAAACCGCCGTCCAGGCTCTGTTGGCTCACCCCGACAGCACAACGCTTAAAGCCGCGCGGAACGCCTGGATCGCCGCGCGCGCGCCCTACCAACAATCCGAAGTCTTTCGCTTTGGCAATCCGCTGGTCGATGAGTGGGAAGGCAAAGTCAACGCATGGCCGCTGGATGAAGGGTTAATCGACTATGTCGACGCCTCCCAGTACGGGGTGGATGCGGAAGAGAACAAGTATCGCGGCGTCAACATTATCGCCAACAAGACAATCCGCGTGAGCGGAAGCGATATTGATGTCTCGAACATCAACAAAGCCCTTCTCAGCAATATTTTGCATGAGCTTGGCGGCGTAGAAGCAAATGTCGCCACCGGATACCACGCCATCGAATTTCTACTCTGGGGACAAGATTTGAACGGTAATGGCCCTGGCGCCGGCGCTCGTCCCGCGACAGATTTTGATACGGCGAATTGCACGAACGGTAACTGCGATCGCCGCGCCGCCTACCTGCAGGCGGCCACTGATCTGTTACTGGACGATTTGTCGGACATGGTCGCCCAATGGGCGCCCAATGGCGCCGCCCGGAAGAGTATTCAAGCTGACGGGACTAAAAAAGGCGTCGCGCGGGCCCTGACCGGCATGGGCAGTCTGGCCTATGGCGAACTTGCAGGCGAGCGTATGAAACTTGGGCTGATGTTGCATGACCCCGAAGAAGAACATGATTGCTTCAGCGACAACACGCACAACTCCCACTTTTACGACGCACAAGGCATCCAGAACGTTTATTTAGGCAACTATAAACGCACGGACGGACGGATGGTTTCAGGCCCGAGCCTATCGAGCTTGGTCGCCGCAAAAGACGCTGAACTGGACATGGAAATGCGCGCCCGTCTAACCGCGACCCATACGGCGATGTCGAACATGGTGGCGGTCGCAAAATCCGGCAAAGCCTATGACCAGATGATCGCATCCGGCGATAAGGCCGGGAACCAAACGGTTCAAGCCGTCATCGATTCCCTGACCAGCCTGACCAAATCCGTCGAACGCGTAGTCTCGGCGCTGGATCTGGCGTCAATACAGTTTGAAGGCTCCGATAGCCTGGATAATCCCGGCGCTATCTTTAAGTAATCACGATCCCCGAAACAGAGCCGCACATATTTGGCGGCCTGTTTCGGGCTTTAAAGAAAATTGCTCACAATGAAGCGACTTTTAGTCCAATTTCCCCACGCCCTATTCCCCTTGGCTCTACTTCCCCTGGCCCCGGCGCCGCTTGGCGTCGCCACCGCGACCAGCGCCGCCACAGTCACCGATATAACGGCGCCGACCACCGATTTTTCCAAACCAGAAAGATACGAAGCGTTTCCCGGCGGCGCCGCCACGTCGTTTAAACGCATCAACCGGGACTCATTTTCCCACAGCTCCGCGAATATGAATTTCGAACGCCAACTGGATTTCAAGGTTGGGAACGGTTTTTTTAAGCGCGTCTGGGTATCGTCCCCAGCCTCCACTCGCGCGGCCGACGGTCTTGGACCGCTTTTTAACGCACGCAGTTGCCAATCCTGCCACCTTAAAGACGGCAGAGGCCACGCGCCCGCCGCAAACTGGCCAGACGATGACGCCGTGTCGATGTTTCTGCGCCTCAGCATCCCCCCTCAAACAGCAGCGGAAACTGAAGCGATCAAAAGCGGTAGACAAAGCGTTATCCCCGCACCGGTTTATGGCGGTCAACTACAGGATTTCGCAATCCCCGGCGTTAAACCGGAGGGCCGGATGACCATTGCGTACACGGAGTCGAGCATCACGCTGCAAGGCGGAGAAACCGTTAACTTACGCAAACCGAAATATGCGATCGCCGCACCGGAATACGGCCCACCGCACCCCCAAATCATGCTGTCGCCACGGGTCACGCCGCCAATGATTGGTCTCGGACTGCTTGAATTTATCGACGCCCGCAGCATTCTAGCCAACGCCGATCCGAAGGACGAGAATAAGGATGGCGTATCCGGTCGCCCCAACCGCGTCTGGAGTGAAGAACAGGGAAAAGTCGTCCTTGGTCGGTTTGGCTGGAAAGCAGGTCAACCAAGCCTGCGGCAACAAAATGCGCACGCCTTTAATGGCGACATCGGAATCTCCACGCCATTGACACCCTCTCCCAATGGCGACTGCACGGCCCATCAGAAAAAATGCCTGGCCGCGCCAAATGGCGACAGTCCGGAAGCGGATAATCTGGAAGCACCGCGCAAGGTGACAGATCTAGTGCTCTTTTACACCCGCAATCTGGCGGTGCCCGCGCGTCGGGATATCGCAAACCCCGACGTCCTCGCAGGCAAAGGCCTATTTTACACATCAGGCTGCGCGCAGTGCCACACACCAAAATTCATCACCCGGCGCGATAGTCGCCAGCTTGAACAATCCCATCAGTTAATCTGGCCTTATACCGACTTGCTTCTCCATGACATGGGAGAGGGCCTGGCGGATCATCGCCC
>JAESUN010000318.1 GCA_016763045.1 Opitutaceae bacterium
ATCAGTCTCTGGCTGGAAAAACAATTGTGTTAGGTATTACGGGCTCTATCGCAGCTTACAAGGCGGCTGATTTAGTGAGTCAATTGCGTAAGCTTGGTGCATCAGTGTATCCTGTTTTAACAAAGGGTGGAGAGAAATTCATCACTAGCCTGACGTTGCAGGCTCTCAGTCGTAATCCAGTTGGAACCAGTCTTTGGGATGAAGAAAATGGCTGGCAACCAGGGCATATTGAATTGGCGGATAAGGCAGACCTCTTGTTGGTGGCTCCTGTGACAGCAGATGTGTTGGCGCAATTTTCGCATGGTTTAGCCCCTGATTTTCTCTCTTCTCTTTATTTAGCCTGTCAGGCACCGGTATTACTGGCGCCGGCGATGAATGGGAAGATGTATTCGCATCCTGCTACTCAAGCGAATATAGTGGTTTTAAAGGAACGGAATCACCATTTTATTGGACCGGAGGAAGGGATGCTTGCCTGTGGTTATGAGGGAATAGGCCGTCTTTGGCCCGTAGAGAAAATTGTCGAACGAGTTGTTTCCCTTTTGAATCCTTCATGAAGGGAAAAGGTCTGAATCTCGACTCTTTTAACTCTTTTTGCATTTATTGATTGAAAGCCCGTGGAAGGCTTCTACGTTTCGAATTGGCCAGGTCCTATGCAACGTTGGACGGGTGAACTCCGCCAGGACCGGAAGGTAGCAACGGTAACTACGCTCCGCGTGTGCCGTAGGTCGCCTGGCCACTTTAAATTTTCTTATTTATCTCACATATGTCATCTGGTTATCAGGTAATTGCACGGAAATGGCGTCCTCAAATATTTGATGAGGTCATCGGTCAGGACCATGTGGTGAGGACCTTAAAGAATGCGATTCTACGGGATAGAATTGCCCATGCGTACCTTTTTGTCGGGCCGAGAGGAACGGGTAAGACGTCGATGGCTAGAATATTGGCTAAGGCGATTAATTGTGAAAAAGGGCCTACTGCGGAACCTTGTGGTGTCTGTGCTTCCTGTGAATCGATTCTGAAAGGCAGCTCGATGGATGTAATCGAGATCGACGGAGCGTCCAATAACTCTGTCGACCAAATTCGTGATTTACGTGATGATGTGCGCTATGCACCCACTCAGGGGGAATTTAAGGTCTATATTATCGATGAGGTGCATATGCTTTCGACAGCTGCGTTTAATGCACTGCTGAAGACTCTGGAAGAACCGCCTTCTCACGTTAAATTTATTTTTGCAACGACCGAGGCACAGAAGGTCTTACCCACCATTATTTCTCGCTGCCAGCGCTTTGATTTAAAACCAATCCCTGAAGCTTTAATCGAAAGCCACTTAGCTCATATTGCAAAAGGTGAGAGTATCAAAATCGATCCATTGGCGTTGAAAGCGATTGCTCGGTTAGCAGATGGAGGGATGAGGGATTCTCAATCGATCCTGGATCAAATGATTGCTTTTTGTGGCGACGACATAAAGGAAACAGATGTCTTGGATGTTTATGGTCTGGTGTCTGCGGAAGAGGTTTTTATCTTAGCAAAAGCCATCGCATCCGGAAGCTATGCTGAAATCATCAAACAGGTGGATGGATTTGATGATAATGGTCGGGATCTTTTACGACTTTTAGTCGATCTGCAAAATCTGGTGAGGAATGCTCTGCTGGAATCAGTCAGAGGAAATGGATCCACTGAAATGCTGGGAACCCAAATGACGTCTGAATCTCTTATTCGCTTGCTAGACAGCCTGAGAGAGGGGGAAGAGGGAATTAAGTTTGGACTTTCTGAAAAAGTTAACTTTGAAGTGGCCCTCATGAAAGCGGCAGAGAACAGCCGGGCGAGAGCTATTGATTCCTTAATTCGGGAGATTTCGAGTTTGGCGGGGAAATTACCTGCAGGTTCTCCCGCAGAATCTTTCGAAAAAAAAAAGATTCTGACTGCGTAGTTAAGAAACTTTCCCAAACATACGTAAGTGGATCTCCCTCAGAAGAGACCGTTGTAGAGGAAGACGCTCCCCCTTTTACTTCGGATCAGGTTTTTGAACCCTCTTCTATGGCTGGGGCTTTGATGAAGGGGGAAGAAGGGGAGGCTGTGCAGGAGAATCAGCCGGAGTTATCCTCGCTGGTGGAGCGCATTCCGGAATCAAATCGAGTCGCTTTGGAAGAACTCTTCAGAGGTAAATTTGTCAATGTGAAGAAATTGGGTTCAAATGACCTAAAGTAACTTCTTTCTAAGAGGGGGCTCATCAAAAACAAAAAGCCCGAGTCTCGATAGGACCCGGGCTTTAGATGAAGCTTTAGAAAACGTTTATTTAATGATCATCTCATTGACCGTTTTTCCGGCCGGGATCATTGGCATTACGTGTTCGGTATAGGGAACGATAACATCGAGTAAATAAGGTCCGTCGTGAGCAATCATTTCTTCAATCGCTTCACGTAGGTCTTCTTTTTTGATCACTCTACGGGCCTTAACCCCAAAGCCATTAGCGATGGCGACAAAGTCAGGATAGAGAGCTTCGATATTTTCAGGACTACCGATATTGGTCGGATCACCAAGGAGAGTGTGCCCGCGAAGGGAATCATAAAATCTGTCCTCCCATTGGGCGACCATTCCAAGATGCTGGTTATTTAAGATCATCGCTTTTGCGTTGATTTTCTCGACCTTGGCTGTGGCGAGTTCCTGGACATTCATGAGGAAGGAACCATCTCCATCGATATCAATGACTTCCTTGTCTGGATTGGCTACTTTAGCCCCGATGGCAGAAGGGTAGCCATAACCCATTGAACCGAGCCCGAGAGAACTGATGAAGCTTCGGGGGTTTTCAAAGTTGTAGAATTGAGCCGCCCACATCTGATGCTGACCAACGCCAGTTGTGATAATCGCTTCTCCTTTGGTAACTTCGTACAGTGCCTGAATAGCCGCTTGAGGAATGATGTGCTTACTTTCGTCGAAGCTGAAAGGGTGCTCTTTCTTCCATTCTGCAATTTTGCTGTTCCATGGTGTAAAGTCGGGCGCTTTGAATTTAAGATCTTTAATCAGCTTATTTAAGCGCGAAAGGGCGTGTTTGACGTCAGAGACAATTGGGTGATCAACAATCTTGTTTTTGTTATGCTCTGAGGCATCAACATCTATATGGATGATCGTTGCTTTTGGAGCAAACTTCTTTACATCACCGGTAATTCTATCATCAAAACGGGCTCCCAAAACGATAAGGACGTCCGCTTGATGAACGGCCCAATTTCCATAGACACTACCATGCATACCAAACCATTTCAACGAAAGGGGATGGGATTCGGGGAATGCGCCGACACCCATAAGGGTAGAAGCAACAGGGATTTGAGTGGATTCGACAAAGGCTTTTAAGTCAGGACTCGCTTCGGCCGAGACAATGCCTCCTCCGATGTAAAGCACAGGCTGTTTAGCTTTGCTAATGAGATCGAGAATGATCTTCAGGCTCTCATCACTCGCCATTTTGGGCTGCTGTGATACGTGAACAGGAATCTCTTGAGGAAAGACAGGTTGGCAAAATTCTTGTTGGATATCCTTGGGGATATCGATGATAACGGGTCCAGGCCTACCGGATCGTGCTAGCATAAAGGCTTCCTTAATGATCGTCGGAATATCCTTAATGTCCATGACGAGAGAGGAGTGCTTGACGACAGGCAGTGTCATTCCGAAGAAATCAGTCTCTTGAAAGGCGCCTTTTCCGATAAATGCCCGCTTCACCTGACCAGTGATAGCAACTAGAGGAGTGCTATCCATGTAGGCATCTGCGATGGCTGTCATCAGGTTCGTAGCTCCGGGGCCGCTGGTTGCCATACAAACGCCGACTTTTCCTGAGGATCGGGCGTAGCCTTCAGCTGCGAACCCACCGCCTTGTTCATGCCGTGGTAAAATGGTCCGGATTTTGTCAGATTTTGCCAGTGACTGATGGAGCTCCATGGAGGCACCACCTGGATAAGCGAACACAACATCCACTCCTTCTCGAGCAAGGCACTCGATGACAAGGTCAGCGCCTTTCATTTCTGGACCGATTTCCGGTTTTGGAACAGAAGCGATGGATGGATTTGTTTTCATTTGATTTTATTAATAGTAGAACGGTTTAAGATGGGGGTTGTGCTTATGGAATCAAGCTCTGATTCAGAACCCCCTCTGACAGATATTATTACTTGCGCTTGATCTTAATGAGGAAAGGCTGAGTCTCATCATGAAACTTCTGTTTATTGGAGATATAGTGGGGCGACCCGGTCGAGATTGGGTCA
>JAESUN010000319.1 GCA_016763045.1 Opitutaceae bacterium
AATTTGGGCAATTGTGTTATCGCTAGGTTTTTTTGGTGTGAAAGGCGGGGTTTTTACCATCTTAAAAGGTGGTTCGTCAATCGTTTGGGGGCCTTCGGGGTCGTTTATTGAAGGGAATAATGAGTTGGCTTTAGCTTTGTTGATGATTATTCCTTTAGCGAACTATCTGAGAGTTATTTCCACAAAAAAGTGGATAAAAACTGGGTTTTTATGTGCAATGGTTTTAATCGGGGTTTCAGCTATAGGCTCACAATCTCGAGGTGCATTTCTTGCTGCTGGTGCGATGGTTTTTTACTTTTGGACAAAAAGTGACAAGAAAATTATTTCTGGCACGGCTTTACTTGCTATAGCTGGCGCTATTTACGCCTTTATGCCACAAAGTTGGCATGATCGAATGAACACAATTAAAACGTATGAAGAAGATGGTTCTGCTATGGGACGCATCAATGCCTGGTGGACAGAATTCAATATCGCTAATGATAGGTTCTTTGGTGCGGGCTTTAACCATTATTCGGCAGAAACATTTGCTTTATATGCGCCAAACCCAACCGATGTTCATGCTGCGCATAGCATTTATTTTCAAGTGTTAGGTGGGCAAGGTTGGATAGGTTTTGCCTTGTTTATGGCATTTTGTGTTCTATCATTACGGTTATCTAAAAAAATCACTAAAAAAACCAAAGAGATAGACAGTCTAAAGTGGGCCGATTTACTATCAAGAATGGTTTATGTGAGCCTCATTGTCTATGCTGTGGGAGGGGCGTTTTTAAGCTTGGCGTATTTTGATTTGCCTTATCATTTGATGGCTATATTGATACTAACAAACTTAATTGTTGATCGTGAGTTAACGAAACCCACTGAAAGCAAAATAGCATTCGCTAAAAGTGATCGGAAAAAGGATATACCTGAGCCGGAGAGCTTAGGAAAAGGCCTTACCAATAAGGTTACTTACAGTAAGTATTAGCAATATATAGCGAAAGGACTTCTATAGTGCAGCATTTGATTCATAAAGCGATAGCATCCACAGCGTCCATTCTCACATTAGGAGAGAATAGGCTAAGTATTCTCATTTTTCATAGAGTTTTAGAGACTTTCGATTTTATGCGGCCAGATGAAATCACGGCAAAAGAATTTGATAAAAAAATGCAGTTGATTGTACGTTACTTTACCCCGTTAGCTTTGTCTGAGGCGGTAGAGAAATTAAAAAATAATACACTTCCGCAACGAGCAATCTGTGTAACCTTTGATGATGGGTATAGGGACAATGCTGAGATTGCGTTCCCTATTCTAAAAAAATGGAACATTCCTGCAACATTCTTTGTGGCGAGTGGTTTTCTCGATGGCGGGCGTATGTGGAACGACACCATCATTGAAACGGTAAGAAACTATCAGGGCGATGAATTGAATTTAACTGAATTGGGTTTAGATAGTTTTGATACGCAAAACAACCAGAAAAAAGAGCAATCTGCCCAATCAATCATTCAGCAAATAAAACACCTCCCACAACAAGAGCGTCATCAAAAGGTAGAATTTATTGCATCTCACGCAAAGAACCTACCTAACGACTTAATGATGGACTCAGCACAAGTTAAAAATATGAGTGAACAGAATATATCTATTGGTGGGCATACTGTCACTCACCCCATTTTGGCGACGCTAACAGCCGAAAAAGCAGAACAGGACATTAGGCAGGGTAAAAAAGCATTGGAAAATATCACCCAAAAGCCAGTAATTGAGTTCGCCTATCCAAATGGAAAACCAGAGCAAGATTATTTGCCAGAACACGTGGGTATTGTCAAAAAACTGGGTTTCAAAATAGCAGTGTCAACGCAATGGGGTGCATCTAATGGCAACAGTGATATGTATCAGCTTAATCGCTTTACACCGTGGGACAAAAATAACACAAAATTTTTGCTTAGAATGATAAATAACCTCAGGGTTACCGGTTAACCTAAATGTGTAATTTTGCTATGCGCAGGTTAATTTTGGGTGGTTTTATTCTTCTTTATTGTCAGACTACCCTGGCTATAAAACAAGGTGATAACCTACCTGATTGCGCCGCCAAGTTATCTGCTGGTGAATGGTGCGAGATAACAGGTAGCGAGCCATCTAAATACTTACTAACTAAAGACAAGGGGTTGCCCTATACATGGGGTCATACCGGGGTAAAGTCTGTCATTGTTGCATGGACAGGGATGGCAACAGATGGTCAGTATTATTATTTAACGGGGGGTGGCCATTCCGATTATGGTGGCAATGAAATTTATCGTTTTGACCCGATAAATAATGAAACCATTCAGTTAACACCGCAAAGCCCAATGACACATGTGATGTTGTACACACCACGTTACAAGGGAAATCAAAATGTTAATCAGTATTGTCGTGCGCCTGATGTGTATAACGTACCATCATCAACGCACACTTATGATGGCATTGAATATTCAAAAGCCACAAATGAGTTAATCGTGGCGGTGTACGGCATTTCTAATCACTCTTGTTTTCTTGTTGATGAAACTGATCCTGAGTCAAAAAAACAACTAGACCCTTACACGCTGATTAAGCAAAACGACAGTGGTGGTATCTATGCATTAAGTCTTGATACGTTGAAATGGCGTAAGATTTACAGCTATTCAGACCGAGAGGATTACGTTATTCGTACCGAGTTTCGTGATGATGGGATGTTTTATTTTGGCAACCGTATTCACTTGTATTACGGTTACGTCAACCCCAACAAACCTATTGAAGTGTTAGGCAAAACAACGGCTCTTGCTAGTGCTGGTGATGGTGTGTTGGTTTGGGATGAGAAACGTAAACATTTCTGGTCAGACCACTCTAACATCGTTTGGAAAATGGGCAAAAATGCTAACCCCGTTGGCCGCACAGACCCACCTATGACGAAGCGCGATAATAGAAACTTTGTTCTGGATGAGAGTAATGGGCAGTTTATAAAGTGGAATGGTTCAGAACTGTTGCGTGTTTATACACCGGAAACAGATTCATGGTGTAAGGAAAAAACTGGGAGAGGTATAAAATACCCATCAGACTACAAAACTAATACGTATTCCTGGGGTATTTTTGAGTCTATGCAGCGCATCTACACAAAGTTTAAATATGTGTCTGAATATGATGTGTTTATCGGTATAAATAGGTTTGATCAGCCCTGGCTGGTACATAAGCGAAATCATTTTTGTGATTTAGAGAATGTGTCTTCAAAAAGTAATAAGGTTTCACGTTCAAATAACCAACAGAATTTACCTGAAAAAAAATTAACGCTAGCCCAGCGAGTAAAAAAGTTAGAAGGTGGTAGGGAAGTTCTAGTCAAAAAAACCATTCCAGGAAATTTTTCAATTCCAAAAAATGGTATTCCCTATAGCGATGTTGAGGCACTTCAAGCAATGGGCATCCTACCGAAATACGCCCTAGCTACGCATGCCGTAAAGCCTGATTTAGATGTGGACTGGGGAGGTCAAGGTGGCGAAAGGAATGAGATAGGCTTATTCCCAGAACAACATGCAGCGTTTATAGCAGGTCAAACGAATTTAAAAGATAGTATTTTACAAGCCGCTTTAGCACCACCACCTGACAAACGTTCAGACTTTGCCCACCATCCCAACGAGTTTTGGCTACCTTACTTATTAACGGGTAATCCTGTTTACATAGCGAATCTTGAGAAAACGTGGGCGCAGTATAAAGCTTGGAGGAATCAACCGATTGACTCAGGCATTGTTCAGATGACAGGACGTGAGGGTGCTTGGAATCTAAGGGACTTAACTCAATTAGCCTATCTTGAAGAAAAAGGCTTAACGACAAAAAAAGTGTACATAAATGCGCTCAACGCGACACGTGATAGATGGTTTGGTATTGTTAATGGCACGAATAAGGCCAAGCAAATGTTTAATGTGCTGGAATTTAACACGGTATATAGCGGTTCTATTGGTTGGACAGGCTGGATGGAGAGCATGCTTGGACAAGTAATTAATTATACGGCTTTTATGATGAAAGACCCAAAATGGGTTCAAGTGGCCGAGTGGCATTTCCAGCAATTAATTAAATCATCGGGTGACAAATGGCCACTAAAAGCAGTTGGGTATGATCATATTGCGTTTATAAATTATATGTCTGCTGATGTAGTTAAAAATTGGACAACAGTGATAGCGTTTGCTAATAGTGCAGATTGGGCAACAGTAACAGAGTACCCACCCTACATTATGAATAATTCG
>JAESUN010000320.1 GCA_016763045.1 Opitutaceae bacterium
CGATTTCTTCAATCCATGTTTCAGCTTATCGCCAAGATCGATATCAACGCCTGCCTTCGCATACGCTTTTTGCTTTTTTACTTTTCCCTGTTTTGTTGAACGAGCCATGAATGAAATTTTTTGGATAATCCTAACGGTATCTTGTTTGAAAAATTAATAACTACGAACCGAAGATTCCTCAAAATAATTGATGAAAGCACGGTTCAGAACATTATACCCACCTGGAGTTGGGAAATTTCCTGTGAAATACCAATCTCCGGGATGATCAGGCACTGCCTTGTGGAGATTTTCGATTGTCTGATAAACAACAATCACTTCACCCTTCCATTCGAGATCCTTAGGAGTGACCAGCTCAGCAATTTTAGCCGAAACTTCATCTGTGGTGACAGCATCATACAAACGCTGTACTTCGTTCGTTATTTCTGCGGCAGGTTTATCAGCCTGAGCCAACGCCGCCTCATAAACACTCTGTATCAATTCCCCTTGTCCCTTTTCCTTAAGCAACGAAATCATCGCTTCGAAGGCAATGAATTGACCAATCTGCGACATATCAATGCCGTAACAATCTGGGTAGCGAATTTGAGGTGCGGTTGACGCAATAATGATCTTCTTAGGATTCAACCGTGAGAGAATCTTCAGAATTGATTTCCGCAACGTTGATCCGCGAACGATCGAATCATCCACGCAGACCAAGTTATCCTCTGGGCTAACAACTCCGTATGAAATATCATACACATGGGAGATCAAATCATTGCGCCATTTTTCCTGCCCAATAAAAGTTCTGAGCTTAATGTCCTTATGAGCCACTTTTTCACTTCTTGGCCAGTTCTTTAAAATAAGCTCATCAATCAACCCTTCGGTCAAAGTACCCTTCTTTGAAGCTTCAAGCAAAGCGTCTTTCACCTCATGGCGGCGGCGCAAATGAAGATTTTCGATCAACCCATAATAAGCGATTTCAGCAGTATTAGGGATAAAGCCAAAAACCGTATGATCATGATCATTATCGATCTCCTTAATGATCTGCTCCACCAAACCTCCTCCAAGAGCTTTCCGCTCTTTATAAATGGAGGCATCGTTTCCTCTCGAAAAATAAATACGTTCGAACGAACAACCCTTTTGTTCGACCCGTTCTCTGAATTCGGAGTTAACCAACTTTCCGTTGCGTTTCATTATAAGAACACGCCCTGCCGGAACTTCCTTAATAGAATCCAGATCCTTATCAAAAACGGTCATGAGCGGTGCACGTTCAGAGGCCACCGCAAAAACTTCATCATCCTCAAAATAATAACCAGGCCTGATTCCAGCTGGATCACGTAAGACAAAGGTATCTCCGTTTCCAACCGCACCAATGATGGTATATCCTCCATCCCATTTTCGGGAAGCATTGCGAATAACCCCTCCTAGATCGAGATCATCGAGCATATGTTGAGCCATCTCTTTGCCACTCATCCCCTTGTCTCTCAATTGATGATAGAGCTGTTCATGAGCCTCATCCAGATGAAATCCGACTTTCTCAAGTAAAGCCTGGGTATCCGTTTCAAAGATCGGGTGTTGGCCTCTAGCAATCAAACTATCGTTTAACTCAGCCGTGTTCGTCATGTTGAAATTACCCGCCAACATTAAGTTCCGGGTCGGCCAACTGCTACAGCGAAAGAAAGGATGACAGGCACTTTGCTTATAGCCACCCGAAGTTCCATAGCGTAAATGCCCTAGATAAATTTCAGCTCCGAAGTCGAAATGTTTTTTTACAGTCGCCGGAAATTCAGGAAAAACAATCCCATCCTTGCTCAACTTCCGATACTTTTTTAAGAGAGCTCTAAAGATCTGATCCAGAGGATTTGTTTTCACATTCCTCTCACGAAACATGTAGGGCTCTCCTGCAGGCATATCCAACTTCACTGCAGCTACTCCAGCACCATCCTGGCCTCGGTTGTGCTGCTTCTCCATCAGGAGAAATAATTTAAAGAAACCGTAGAGCGGAGTTCCATACTTCTCGAAATAATAATCGAGAGGTTTTTTCAAGCGGACCAGCGCAACACCACACTCATGTTTGATCGAATCACTCATGCTTCGTTTGAATTCTCGTGATCCATTGTTTCCGCAATGACTGTTTCCCACAAGGATCGAATATCAGATATTTGCCAACGTGCCATCGGTTCCGCTTCTCCTATCTCAATAGATAATTCTCCATTTCTAGAAAGCGTTGCAAGAACCATTGATTCAACACCTGCTTCCGAGGCAGCGGCAAAGACTTCCTCCAAATGTTCCGGCTCCACTGCTAGCAAAATACGACCCTGGCTTTCTCCAAAAAGAACCTCATCTAAACGACCCTCTGAAACCACAGCAGGAAGAACGATTTTGGCACCATATGTTTCTTCTTTGCCAAAAAGCATTTCAGAAACAGCCACCAATAACCCTCCATCCGAAATATCGTGAGCTGCCACAATTCGCCCAGCACTGATTTCGCTTAAGACAAATTCATTCTGACGGCTTTCTTTCTCCAAATCAACGACCGGTGCATCACCTGTCTTCAGATCATGAATCAATTTTAAATACTGACTTCCGCCCAATTCATTTGGAAGCCCTCCTAACAAGATCAGAGTTTCATCCCCACGACAGCAAGTCTGTCTGGTTATATGCTCTTCGGATTCGATGATTCCGACAATTGAAACAACAGGAGTTGGATCAATCGCACCACCTCCAGGCGTTTCATTGTAGAGACTCACATTACCACCCACAACAGGTAGGTCAAACGCACGGCAACCTTCGGCCAGACCTTTTATTACTTCGACCAAGGTGTAATACACATCGAGCTTAAACGGATTTCCAAAATTTAGATTATCCGTGATGGAAAGAGGACGAGCACCGCTACAGACCAGATTACGCACACACTCCGCAACAGATATCAAACCACCTCTGTATGGATTCAGAAAACAAAAGCGCCCATTACAATCATTGGAAATAGCCAAGATCTTTTCAGTGCCTTCTAGATTCAAATGCACGACGCCAGCATCACTGCCTGGCTCCACAGAAGTTCCAGCCATCACCATATGGTCATACTGCTTCCAAACCCATTCCTTCGAAGCAATCGTCGGATGAGAAATCAATGTCCGGAAGACATGATCAATAGAAGATGCATCCACATCTGGTAATGCTGAAGGCGTCCAATCACGCAACGCTTGTATTCCTTCAGCTTCGATCCCTTCTCGTGTGTAGATGGGCCCATCATCTGTAAGAGCTAGAGCGGGAATATCTGCGACAACAACGCCATGTTGCTTCACAACCATCGAAGTGCCTTCAATAACCTTCCCAACTTGAACTGCATGCAAATCCCATTTTTCAAAGACTGCCTCGATCTCCGATTCTCTTCCGAGAGGAATAATAACCAGCATACGTTCCTGGCTTTCCGAGAGCATTATCTCGTATGAGTTCATATCTGACTCCCGTTGAGGAACCAGATCTAACTCGATTTCAATTCCGGTATTTCCACGACTGGCCGTCTCACAAGTAGAACAGGTCAATCCAGCAGCTCCCATATCCTGAATACCAACCACCAACCCAGGAACAGCCATCA